>JAJYBX010000026.1:303-11007 GCA_021778785.1 Acidobacteriota bacterium | reverse complement strand
CAACTTCGGTCTGGACCTCCTGCGCTCGACCGAGAAGGAGGCGAAGTTCCCCTTCCTGTCGGCCAACACGGTGGATGCCCAGGGCCACGGGGCCTTCCCCGCCTCGGCCCTCGTGACGATGGCGGGGGTCCGGATCCTGATCCTGGGCTTCACCACCCCCGCCATCCCGCAGATGGAGGAGCCGGAGAATTATCCCGGCCTGCGCTTCCGGGACATCGTGGCCACGGCCCGGACCCTGGTGCCGCGCCTGAAGGCGGAGACGAAGGCCGATGTGGTGGTCGCACTGCTCCATTCCGGCCTGGGCAAGGTGGACGGCCGCGAGGGGGACGAGAACGAGGCGCTCCGCCTGGCGGACCAGGTGCCGGGCCTGGATGCCATCTTCACGGGCCACACGCACACGGCGGTCCAGACGGAACACAAGGGGGTGCCGATCCTCCAGGCCCAGTGCTATGGCCGGGCCCTGGCGGCGGTGGACCTGGACCTCCGCCAGGAGGACGGCCATTGGCGGGTGCTCTCCGCCAAGGGCCGGCTGATCCGGCCCGCGGCGGACACGCCGGTGGATGCCGAGGTCCTGCGTCTCACGGCGGACCTGAGGGCGGCCACGACCCGCTACCTGGACACGCCGGCCACGACCCTGCTCACGGATCTGGACGGCCGCTGGGGCCGGATGGAGGACACGCCCCTGGCCCAGCTGGTCCACCAGGTCCAGCGCCAGGCCACGGGGGCCCAGCTCTCCGCGGCGGCCTGCGCCGACCCCGGGATCTTCATCCCCAAGGGGCCCACCAGCGTGCGCCAGTTCTACGCGCTCTTCCCCTTCGACAACCGGGTGGCCCGCATCCACCTCACCGGCGCCCAGCTGCGGCTCTCCCGGGAGCGCGCGGCGACGGCCTACCACTTCAGCTGGAAGCCGGATCTCTTCAACCGCGAGATGCCCTTCTACAACGTGGACACGGTGGATGGCGTGACCTATGCCCTGGACCTGGGCAAGCCCGTGGGCAGCCGGGTGGTGGGGCTCCGCTACCAGGGCCGGCCCGTGGGGCCGGATCAGGTCTTCACCCTGGCCCTGAGCACCTACCGCCTGAGGGGGGGCGGCGGCTACATGGCGGCCATCGGCTTCAAGGGGCAGCCGGACCTGGTGACCAAGGCCCTCCAGCGGAACCTCCTGCTGGAGTACGTCCTCTCGCGGCCCAGCCTCTCGCTCTCGACGGTGGACAACTGGCGCACGATCCCCTACCTGGACCGGGAGCGCCTCCTGGCCAAGTAGCTACTTCACCGGCACCAGCAGCAGCCCGCCCTTGGGATTCACGAACACGGCATTGCCCTCGAGGACACCCACCAGCAGGTGGTCGTCCCCGAGCCCCGTGGGGAGGAACGCCACGGCGGAGGACGTGAGGTCGATGCGGGCGAGGACCTGGCCTTGCAGGGTGCCCCGGACGGCGTCCGGCAGGTCCGTGGCCTTCAGGGAGGCGAACGCGACGTTCTTGCCGCTCCAGAGGCAGAGGGGGCCGCGGTCCAGCGATCCCCCGGCGAAGGCGGGCGCAGGGTCCTTGCCCAGCTTGAAGGCCGTCTCGCCCTCCTTCTTGCCCGAGTCGGCGTTGATCAGGCTCAGGTTCAGATCGTTCCCGTTCCCCAGCAGGATGTGGTCGAGATCATCCATCAGCAGGGGATGGAGGTTCCGGTTGGAGAGGGCCTCCTTGTTGCCGGGCTTGGCGCCGAAGATCCACAGATCGTCCCCGTCGGAATAGCGGCGCTTCTCGAGGTAGGGCTCCTGGGTCTTGAAGGAGAGGACGAAGCCCTTGGTGTCCCAGCAGACGCTTCCCACTTCAGCAGGCAGCTTGATGGTCTTCGTGATGCGGCCCGTGGGCTCGATCTGCGTGAGGGTGGTGCCATCGACCACCCAGGCGTTGCCGCGGGGGTCGACGATCCACTTGGAAGGAGGCGTCTCCAGGCGGCCGAGGGGGATGGTGCGGATCTCGCCGCCGTCGCGCATCCAGGTGTGGAGGACCTTCGCCCCGGGATCGTAGAAGGTGAAGGAGTCGTCCTTGTCCTGGCGCGCCCACCCCTGGGCCTGGGTGGCGCCATCCCATCCCTGGGCGGGAAGGAGGACGGTGGCCACGGCCAGGGCGCAGAGGGTCAAGGTACGACTCGGGTGAAGCCTCACGGAACTCCTCAGCCTGGAAACGGAACCTGGGTTAGGTGAAACCTTAGGAATTTCCCGCCCCGTGCGCAAGGTTTTACTTGAGCGTGCCGTGGAATTCCCGGATCCGTCGCAGCAGGCTGGCAGGATCGAGCCCCTCCTCCTCCAGCAGCCGCCTGGGATCGCCATGGTGGACCAGGTGGTCAGGTACCGCGCAGCGCAGCAGGGGGCGGACCAGGCCGCCGTCCGCCAGGGACTCCGCCACCGCGGCGCCGAAGCCGCCGGGGGCGCAGCCCTCCTCGAGGGTCACCACCGCCCGGCAGGGGCGGGCCCAGGTGTGGAGGAGGTCGGCGTCCAGGGGCTTGATGAAGCGGGCGTTGATCACGGCGCAGGAGATCCCCTCCGCCGCCAGGGCCTCGGCCGTGCGCAGGGCCGGATCCACCATGGAGCCGATGGCGCAGAGGAGCAGGTCCGAGCCCTCCCGCAGCAGCTCCCCCTTGCCCACGGGCAGGGCGGTGATGGGTTCCTCCAGGGGCACGCCCAGGCCGCTGCCCCGGGGGTAGCGCAGGGCCGCCGGATGGCCGCAGTAGAGGGCGGTCATGAGCATCCGCCGCAGCTCGTTCTCGTCCTTGGGGGCCATGAGCACGATGTTGGGCAGGCAGCGCAGGTAGGCCATGTCGTAGAGGCCGTGGTGGGTGGGCCCGTCGGCCCCCACGATGCCGCCGCGGTCCAGGGCGAAGGTCACGGGCAGGTCCTGGATGCACACGTCATGGGCCACCTGGTCGAAGCCCCGCTGCAGGAAGGTGGAGTAGATGGCACAGACGGGCCGCATGCCCTGGGCCGCGAGGCCCGCGGCGAAGGTCACGGCGTGCTGCTCGGCGATGCCCACGTCGAAGCAGCGGTCGGGGTGGGCCTTCTGGAAGAGGTTCATCCCCGTGCCGTCGAGCATGGCGGCGGTGATGCCCACGATCTTCTCGTCGTGCTTGCCCAGCTCCACCAGGGCCTTGCCGAAGACCGAGGTGTAGCTCGGGGGCGCGGGTTTCGCTGGGTCCTGGACCACCTTGATGATCTCGCCGGCCTCCGCATCGAAGGCGGTGACGCCGTGCCACTTCAGGGGATCCTGCACGGCGGGCTCGTAGCCGTAGCCCTTCTTGGTCTGCACGTGCAGGAGCACGGGACCGTCCTTCATCTTCTCCTTGGCCTCGGTCAGGGCCTTGGAGACGGCGTTCACGTCGTGCCCGTTCACCGGGCCCATGTAGCGGAACCCCAGATCCTCGAAGAGCAGGCCGGGCACCATGAGGCGCTTGAAGCTCTCCTCGCTCCATTTGGCGGCCTTGGCCACGCCCTTGCTGAGCCCCTCCAGGGGGATGGCCTTGATGGCGTGCTCGATGCGGTCCCGCCAGCGGTGGTAGTACTGCCCCGACATGATCTGGTTCAGGTAGCCCTGGAGCGAGCCCACGTTGGGGTTGATGCTCATGTCGTTGTCGTTGAGGATCACCAGGAATTTCCTGGTGACCAGGTAGCCCGCCTGGTTGAGGCCCTCGAAGGCCATGCCGGCGGTCATGGATCCGTCCCCGATGACGGCGATGCAGGTGTGGTCCTGCTTCTGCAGGTCCCGGGCCTTCGCCATGCCCAGCACCGCGGAGATGCTGGTGCTGGCGTGGCCGGCCCCGAAGTGGTCGTAGGGGCTCTCGTCCCGCTTCAGGAAGCCCGAGAGCCCGTGGTGCATGCGCAGGGTGGGGAAGCGGTCCTTGCGTCCCGTGAGGATCTTGTGGGGGTAGGCCTGGTGGCCCACGTCCCAGACGATGCGGTCCTGCAGGAAGTCGAAGTGGTGGAAGAGGGCCACCGTCAGTTCGACGGTGCCGAGGTTGGAGCTGAAGTGCCCGCCGGTCTCGGAGACCGAGGCGATGAGGAAGGCGCGCACCTCCGCGGCCAGCTGCTCCAGCTGGGCGGGGGTGAAGTGGCGGATCTGCTGGGGGGCGGACAGGGAGTCCAGCAGGGGATAGGGGCTCGCGGGTCCGGTCATGGTTCGCCCTACTTCCCGCGCTGGGCCAAGTACCTGGCCCAGGCCTCCAGGGAAGTCCGGTTGGGAAGGGATGCTAGTCGGCATAGGGCGGTCTCGGTCGCCTCCTCCAGGGCCCTGCGGGCGCCGTCCAGGCCCAGGAGGGACGGGTAGGTGATCTTACCCCTGCCGGCGTCCTTCCCGGCCCGCTTGCCCAGGTCGGCGTCCGTGGCCGTGGCGTCGAGGATGTCGTCCTGGATCTGGAAGGCCAGGCCGAGGGCCTCGCCGGTGGCGCGGAGGGCGGTCCGATCGGCGGCGGAGGCACCGCCCAGGACCGCGCCCATCTCCAGGGAGGCCCGCAGCAGGGCGCCGGTCTTGAGGCGGTGGATGAGACGGAGGTGGTCCAGGTCGTAGTGGTCGAGGGTCTCGCCCTCACTCGGCCCTCCGCCTGACAGGCGCTCCTCTTGGAGCGCCTTCCCACTCGCTGCTCTCGTGGAGGCGGAGCCTCCCTGGGCCTCGCCCTTCGGGCCATCTCGCTTCGCGAGCCGGTGGGTCTTCGCTCGTGCTTCGCCCTCCAGGTCCAGGGCCTGGCCGCCCACCATGCCCCGCCAGCCCGCGGCCTCGGCCAGCAGGACGGTGGCCTCCAGCAGGGTGGCCGGATCGCCGGGCCCGGCGGCCAGCACGCGGAAGGCCTCGGTGAGCAGGCCGTCCCCCGCCAGGATGGCGTGCCCCTCGCCGTACACCTTGTGGCTCGTGGGGCGGCCCCGGCGGAGGTCGTCGTCGTCCATGGCCGGCAGGTCGTCGTGGATGAGGGAGTAGGTGTGGATGTATTCCAGGGCCAGGGCCCCGGGCAGGGCATCCTCCGTCCGCCCGCCCACGGCCTCGGCGGCCAGCAGGCAGAGCACGGGGCGCACCCGCTTGCCGCCGGCCTCCAGGCTGTAGCGCATGGCCTCGGCCAGGCGGGCGGCCTCGCCATCCTGGAAGGACGTGGTGAGCCGGGCGTCCAGGAGGGGAAGCAGCCGCGCCAGGTCCGCCTGGACCCGGGTGGCGGCCTCGCCGCTCACGGGGCCCCCTTGCCGGGCTCCAGGGGCTCGGCCCGGTACTCGCCGCCCAGCCCGGCCTTGAGGACCTCCACCTTGCGCTGGGCCTCCGCCAGCTGCTGCTGGAGGGCCTGGCTGAGCTGGACCCCCTCCTCGAAGCGGGCCAGCGCCTCCTCCAGGCTCAGGTTGCCGGATTCCAGCTGCTGCACGAGGGCCTCCAGCCGGTCGAGGCCGTCGTCGAAGGAGGGCGGGGTGGGCTGGGGGCTCATGGGGCGTCCGAACGGAAGGGGCCCGCGAAGGGCCCCGTCCAGTCTAGCTAGTGCGGGCCCTTCATGCTCTCCTTCATCTCCTTTCCGCCATCCCGGACGCTGTAGCCCGCCGGCAGGGCCCAGACACTGGCGGGGATGGGGGCCGTGGAGACGGCGGTGGCCTCGGTGGTGATGTCCATGCCCATGAGGCCTTTGATATGGGTGCGGAGGGCGACGCCCTTGAGCTTGCCGACCTCCTGGGAGATCCGCTTGAACAGGGTGCCCATGGCGCCCGGCATGCGGTTCGCGAAGGACATCGCCTTGGCGTAGTCGTGGATGGGGAACTGGAGGGAGGGATCCACGCTCAGCTCCTCGACCATCTTGCCGATGCTGACGCGGACCTTCCTGCAGGGACGGCCCAGGACGGTGTCGGCCCCGAGCTGCTCCACCTTCACCTCGGTGGTGTCGCCGAACATCATGCGCGTGACCATCCCAGGCATGTTGGCCATCTGGTCCTCCATGGCCTGCATGGCCTCCTGCATGTCCTTGAACGTGACCTTGGTGACCACCTTCTTGGTGTGGTCGATGGTGTAGAAGACTTCGTGCCCATAGTCCACCAGGCTGTCGATCCCGGTGCCCTCGTTGTTCGTCCGCAGCCGGGTGGCGTCCACGTACTGGACCTGGCTGCCCTCCTTGGCGAAGTGGCCCTTCCCGCTGACGTGGGAGGTGATGGTGAGATCGCCGCCGAGGAGGCTGAGGCAGGAGAAGATGGCCGAAATGGCAAGGGGCGCAAGCCTTCGCATGGGAATTCTCCGGGATGGGTGTTCCGAAGCATACGCTCGCGGTGCTTCGGCCGGAAGCCCGGTTTGGGATACCTTCATCCCGGGAGGCGCCATGGCCCGGGTGCTGGTGGTGGATGACAGCAAGGAGACCTGCGAGTTCCTGGAGGAGCTCCTGGAGACCCTGGGCCTGGAGGTGGTCAAGGCCACGCACCCGGACCGGGCCACGGAACTGCTCCACAAGGAGCCCTTCGATCTGCTGCTCTCGGACATCAACCTCGAGGCGAAGAAGGATGGGCTGGATCTGCTCCGGGTGGCCAAGCCCCTCGGCGTGGACACGATCCTCCTGTCGGGCTTCGGGACGCTGGAGACGGCCATCGAGGCCGTGCGCGAAGGCGCCTTCGACTTCCTCAGCAAGCCCTGGAACAACGAGGAGCTGAAGGCCCTCGTCGCCCGCGCCCTGGCCCGGCGGCAGTCCAGCGGCCAGGCCACGGAGAAGGCCGCCTCGCCCAAAGGGAAGCGCAGCCTGATGATCGGCTCCAGCCCGAAGATGATGGCCGTCTACAAGACCATCGCCAGCCTCCAGAATTCCCGGGCCACGGTGCTCATCACCGGGGAGAGCGGCACGGGGAAGGAATTGGTGGCCCGGAGCATCCACCTCTCCAGCGACCGGCGGGACCGCCCCTTCGTGGCCGTGAACTGCGGCGCCCTCACGGAGAGCCTGCTCGAATCCGAGCTCTTCGGCCACGTGAAGGGCTCCTTCACCGGGGCCGCCGGCGAGAAGCCGGGGCTCTTCGAGGAGGCCTCCGGCGGCACCATCTTCCTGGACGAGATCGGGGAGACCAGCCCCAACTTCCAGGTACGCCTCCTCCGGGTGCTCCAGGAGCAGGAGATCCGCCGGGTCGGCGGCACCCGCACCATCAAGGTGGATTCCCGCGTCATCGCCGCCACCAACCGGGACCTGCAGCAGATGGTCAAGGCCGGGTCCTTCCGGGAGGACCTCTACTACCGGCTGAGCGTGGTGGAACTGGCGGTGCCCTCCCTCCGGGAGCGCCGCGAGGACATCCCCCCCCTCCTGGACCACTTCCTCTCCGAGTTCGCCCAGAAGGACCAGCAGGCCTACCACCTGCATCCCGAAGCCCGCCGGGTCCTGGAGGCCTACTCCTGGCCGGGGAATGTGCGCGAGCTGGCCAACGCCGTGGAGAACCTCACCCAGCTGAGCCGGGGCCGGGAGATCACGGTGGATGACCTCCCCGCGAAGATCCAGGCGGACGTCCTCAAGCGCACCCTCCGGGAGCCGGGAGCGGGCGACGAGGTTCCCGCCCTCATCGAGGACTGGCCCACCCTGGACGAACTGGAACGGCGCTACATCCAGATCCTGGTGGGACGCCACCGGGAGAAGCAGCGCATCGCCGAGGTCCTGGGCGTGGACCGCACGACCCTCTACCGGAAGCTCAAGCGGTACGGGTTCCACGAGGGTGGCGAGTAGGCCGCCGAGTCGCAGCCTGCCACAGGTTGCAGGATGCAACCTGATTTCGGGATGAGTCGAGTTTGTAAGATATTTATTATTAACATTTTTGTATTGGCCTGGATCCTGCTTATTGAGACCCAGATTCCGGCCGTGCCGGATACCCCCAGGGAGAACGTCATGAAGAAGCTTGCCCTGCTGCTCATCGCCGCTGCGCTGATCAGCCCCGCTTTCGCCGGTGAGGCCAAGAAGCCCGAGCCCAAGAAGGCCGAGAAGGTCCAGAAGGTCGAGAAGAAGGAGACCAAGAAGGCCGAGAAGAAGGCCCTGGCCGGCGAGGAGAAGAAGGCCGAAGAGAAGGCCGCCCCCAAGGCCAAGAAGCACCACGCCAAGAAGGCCGAGAAGAAGGCTGAGGCTGCTCCCAAGGCCGAGAAGAAGGCCATGAACGGCGAGGAGAAGAAGGCCGAGAAGAAGGAAGCCAAGAAGGCCGTGAAGAAGGAAGCCAAGAAGGCTGAGAAGAAGGCCATGACCGCCGAGGAGAAGAAGGCCGAGGCCCCCAAGGCTGAGAAGAAGGCCAAGAAGCACCACGCCAAGAAGGCCGAGAAGAAGGCCGAGGCTGCTCCCAAGGCCGAGAAGAAGGCCATGAACGGCGAGGAGAAGAAGGCCGAGAAGAAGGAAGCCAAGAAGGCCGTGAAGAAGGAAGCCAAGAAGGCTGAGAAGAAGGCCGAGAAGAAGTAGTCTCCGCCACCTGATCCATGGAAAAGCGGGCTTCGGCCCGCTTTTCCTGTACCCGGCTTTCCGCAGGATCCCCTTGGCGCCATGATGGATCCCATGAAGGACCTGCTGCTCGACCTCACCGCCGAAGTCCGCGCCCGGCTTCTTGACCAGCCCTCCGCTGCGCGCCCCCAACTGCTGGGATGCGACGAGGGGTGGTGCCTCCTCCGCGACGCGCAGGGGGTGCATCACCGCCCCGTCTCCGAATGCCGGGCGCCGGCGGGCCCCTGGGACCTGGCCCCCCTCATCGATCACACCCTGCTCAAGGCGGATGCCACGGCGGCCCAGGTGGAGGTCCTCTGCGCCGAGGCCCGCCAGTACGGCTTCGCCTCGGTCTGTGTGAACCCCGTCTGGGTGCCCCTGGCCGCGGGGCTGCTGAAGGGCAGCCCGGTCCGGACCTGCACGGTGGTGGGCTTCCCCCTGGGGGCCGCCGCCACCCGGGCGAAGGCCTTCGAGGCCGAGACCGCCCTCCGCGACGGGGCCCAGGAGGTGGACATGGTCCTGGCCCTCGGTCCGGCCAAGTCCGGGCAGTGGGACCGGGTCGCGGAGGACCTCCGGGCGCTCCGGGCCGCGGTTCCCGCCCCCGCCACGCTGAAGGTGATCCTGGAGACCTGCCTGCTCACCGATGGGGAGAAGGCCCGGGCCTGCGAACTGGCCCTGGAGGCCGGCCTGGATTTCGTGAAGACCTCCACCGGCTTCTCCACCGGCGGGGCGACGGAGGCGGACGTGACCCTCATGCGCCGGACCGTGGGCACGGCCCTGGGCGTCAAGGCCTCCGGGGGGATCCGCACCTACGAGGCCGCCCTGGGCATGGTCCTCGCCGGCGCCACCCGCCTGGGCCTCTCGGCCTCCGTGGCGGTGGCCCGGGGCGGGGCCGGCTCCGGCGCCTACTGATCGTCAACTGCGGTATCCTCCAGACAGCAGTCCCCCGGAGGTTGTCGTGGCCAAGCTGGATCTCGTCATGTTCGAGGAGGAGTACAAGCTCCTCCAGGAGATCATCGGCCGCCTCTCCAAGGATGCCTCGGCCAAGGTGGTGTTCCTGGTGGACAAGAACGGCCAGCAGATCGCCGCGGCCGGGGATGTGAAGAGCATCGACGCCACCAGCCTGGCCTCCCTCACCGCCGGGAACGTGGCGGCCACGGACGGCCTGGCCAAGCTCATCGGAGAGAAGGAGTTCAGCCTGCTCTTCCACGAGGGGGAGAAGGACAACCTCCACATCTCCATCGTCGGCAAGCGCGGCATCCTGGTGGTCATCTTCGACCAGAACTCCAGCCTGGCCCTGGTGCGGCTGCGGGTGAAGAAGGCCAGCAAGGAACTGCAGGAGATCTTCGACCAGGTGGAACAGCGGGCCCAGAAGGAATCGGACACGGGGAACCGGTTCGAGAGTCCCTTCTCCGAGATCACGGACGAAGACATCGACCGGCTCTTCGGCGACTAGTCGGGGCCGTCCATGACCTTCATCAACTACGCGTCCCGCGAGATCAACTGCAAGATCGTCTACTACGGCCCCGGCCTCTGCGGGAAGACCACGAACATCCAGTGGATCTACGAGCAGGCCAATCCCGAGAAGAAGGGCAAGCTGGTCAGCCTCGCCACGGAGACGGATCGCACCCTCTTCTTCGATTTCCTGCCCCTGGACATGGGGACGGTGAAGGGCTTCAAGGTCCGCTTCCACCTCTACACGGTGCCCGGCCAGGTCTTCTACGATGCCAGCCGGAAGCTCATCCTGCGCGGCTGCGACGGCATCATCTTCGTGGCCGACAGCCAGAAGGCCCGGATGGAGGCCAACATCGAGTCCATCGCCAACCTGGCCACCAACCTCAAGGAGAACGGGTTCGACATCCGTTCCATCCCCTACGTCCTGCAGCTGAACAAGCGCGACATGCCCTCCGCGGCCCCCGTGGTCGAGATGGAACGCCTCCTCCGCTTCCGTGGCGAACCCATGATCGAGGCCGTCGCCAACCAGGGCACCGGCGTCATCGAGACCCTCAAGGCCGCCGCCCGGCAGATCCTCATGGAACTCCAGCGGGGCTAGACCGCCCGCCCCCGCTTGAATTCGCGATCGCCTCCGGTAGAATGGACCTTCGCCCTTCCGGAGTAGCTCAGGGGTCAGAGCGGGTGACTGTTAATCACTAGGTCGGGGGTTCAAATCCCTCCTCCGGAGCCAACACAAGCAAGGGGTCCTTCGGGACCCCTTGCTTGTGTTGGTTGAGGCATGGTGGATTTGGACCCCCGAGTGGCAGCCGGCCCGCAAGCGCG
>JAJYBX010000026.1:0-293 GCA_021778785.1 Acidobacteriota bacterium | reverse complement strand
CGTTGGATCCTTGGGGCTGGACCCGCCAGCCAGATCCATCGCGGCTTGGAGTTCCTTTGTGGCTTGGTTGTAGGCCGACAGAAGCTCCTGGAGATCGTCCGGAGTCGCCTCGAATTCGCGACCGTGATCTGTAAGAAGGATCCCCCTTCGTCCATCGGCGAATTCAACGACCCAGCCGTAGGGGTCGCAGCCCTGGCCCACCGCGATCGGGCTCTCGCGCCCGCCCACGCAGACGCCGGGGCTCGGGAAGACGTCGTTGTCGGTCCCCGACGGCTTGCAGACCCACGGCGGCT
>JAJYBX010000025.1 GCA_021778785.1 Acidobacteriota bacterium | reverse complement strand
CCTGGTGGGCTTCGCGGGGGTCGAGGGCGAGGCCGTGCAGCTGAGGCTGGCGGAGCAGGGCATCTGCGTCTCCACGGGGAGCGCCTGCAGCACCGGCATGCGCGAACCCAGCCACGTGCTGCGGGCCATGCAGGTGCCGTCGGCCTACGCCCAGGGCACGGTGCGCTTCAGCCTGGGGCGGGGCACGACCGACGCCCAGATCGACCGGGTGCTGGACCTGCTCCCGGGGATCCTGGCGGAGCTCCGGGCCTCCGGCCTCAAATGAATGCCACGAAGGACACGAATTCCAGATCAAGATCACGAAGATGGGCGGGTTCGGCCCGAGGCTAGATCCACTTCCCAGAGCCGGTGGCCTGCCTTCATGCGATGGCTTTACCCTTCGTGCCCTTCGTGGAGAGCCTTTCCCGCGCCGCGGAGGCGGAGCAGCTCGGCCATGTAGTGCTCCAGCGCGTAGGGCAGCCAGCGGTGGCCGGGCAGGCCGCGGCTCAGGTAGCCCATGTGCCCGCCGTGGTCCTCCAGGTGCAGGTGGACGAAGGGCGACTTCGGGGCCTCGGCGTGGTGCCGCCAGGGGATGAACGGATCGTCCTTGGACTGGAGGATGACCGTGGGCACGGAAATCATGCCCAGGTGCGCTCGTGCGGAGCAGCGGGCGTAGTAGTCGTCGGCGTCCCGGAAACCACCGGCCTTCGAGGTGTAGGCGTTGTCGAAGTCGCGCAGGCTCATCAGGGGGCCGGTGGCGTACTGGTCGGGGATGAGGCCGTCGGCCACGCGCTCCCGGATGGCCTTCCGGCAGCGCCGGATGAACCGCAACTCGTAGAGACGGCTGAGGCCGGCATGGATGGTTCGGGAGCAGGCGCCGAGGTCCAGCGGGGCGTTCACGGCGATGGCCAGGTCCGGCCGGGCCGCCGGTTCCGGCAGGCCGCCGCCGAGGTTCAGGAGCAGGGCATTGGCGGAGAGGGAGAAGCCGATGGCCAGCTGGCGCAGGCCAGGATGCCGCTCCCGGGCGGCGGCGAAGGCCGCGCCCAGGTCGTCCCCGGAGCCGCTGTGGTAGGGCCGGGCGGCCAGCCCCCGTCCCTCGCCGCAGCCGCGGTGGTTCACCGACCAGACGTGATGGCCCGCCCCGCGCGCGACGCTCACGGCACGGCGCACGTAGTGGGCCTGGTCGTCTCCGCCGAGGCCGTGGAAGATCAGCACCAGCGCATCGGTCTCACCGGGGTAGTGGCGGCCCGCCAGCTGGTCGCCGCCGGGCAGGGGGATGCGGAACGGTTCGGAGGGGTGCGCCGGCGGCTCACCCGGAAGGTAGTTGCCGAGGATCGTCTGCAGATGGCCACCCCGCGCCCAGCGCGGCGGGCGGCAGGACAGCGGCGGCGGGGCGAGGGTCAGCATCCCTCCATGCTGACCTCAGTCGTTGCGCTTGAACACGAGCTTGTAGCTGAAGGGATTGTCCAGTTTCGGATGGGTGTAGGTCACCTGGAGGGCCAGGGTCTCGCCGTCCTTGCGCATGGAGTAGACGTGCTTCAGGGTGTAGCCGTCGCCCTGGAGGGTCTGGATCATGGTCGGCCCCTCCTGGGTGAGGGTGGCCTTGAACGTCTCCCCATCGCTGCGCTTCCAGTCGGTGACGGTGCCGTCGGCGGGGGTGTCCACGGGGACTTCCCGGCCCATGGTCACCGTGAAACTGTCCCCGGCCAGGATGTCGAGCTTGTCGAAGGCCTTGCAGGCGTTCTGGAGCTTCTTCTTCCAGAAGAGGCGCATCGCGAAGTTCATGTCCTTCACCTGGGCGTCGATCTGGGCCTCCAGGTTGTCGCTCTTCGCGGCGACCAGCGACCACTCGCCATCCCAGTCCACCTTGCGCACCTCGGCCGACGCTTTCGCGGGCGCGGGCTTGGCCTTCTGGGCGGCGAGGGGCAGGACGAGCAGGCACGCAAGGATGAACGGAACCGGACGCATGGGATCTCCAGGAACGGGGGGTTCATGGAGCCTACACCTCCCGCCAGGGGACTGGGAATATGCCGTTGTGATCGCAGTAACAAATCCAGGGATTGATGACCTGGCAGGCAGGATCCCCTGAGGCGCGGTGTAAGCTGTGGGTCCAGCCCGGAAGGGCCCCCCAACAGCGAGGAGAATGGCGATGAAACGCAAGCAGGAAGCCCTCGACTACCATTCCCAGGGTCGGAAGGGAAAGATCGAGGTGGTGGCCACCAAGCCCTGTTCCACCGCTCGGGATCTCTCCCTGGCCTACTCCCCCGGCGTGGCCGAGCCCTGCCTCGAGATCGAGAAGAACCCCGAGGACGCCTACAAGTACACGGCCAAGGGCAACCTGGTGGCCGTCATCTCCAACGGCACCGCCGTGCTGGGCCTGGGTGACATCGGCGCCCTCGCCGGCAAGCCGGTGATGGAGGGCAAGGGTGTCCTGTTCAAGCGGTTCGCGGACATCGACGTGTTCGACATCGAGGTGGACGAGAAGGACATCGACCGGTTCTGCCAGGTGGTGAAGGCCCTGGAACCCACCTTCGGCGGCATCAACCTGGAGGACATCAAGGCCCCCGAGTGCTTCGAGATCGAGACCCGCCTGAAGAAGGAGATGAACATCCCCGTCTTCCATGACGACCAGCACGGGACGGCCATCATCAGCACCGCGGCGCTGATGAACGCCTCGGAGGTCGTGGGCAAGAAGCTCGGCGACATGAAGGTGGTGTTCAGCGGTGCCGGCGCCTCCGCCATCGCCTGCGCCAACATGATGGTGAGCGCGGGCGTCAAGCTGGAGAACCTCTGGCTCTGCGACACCAAGGGCCTGGTCTACACCGGCCGCAAGGAGGGCATGAACGTCTACAAGGAGCGCTTCGCCAAGCCGAGCGACTGGCGCACCCTGGCCGACACCATCGTGGGCGCGGACGTGTTCGTGGGCTGCTCCAGCAAGGGCGCGCTGACCCCCGAGATGGTCAAGAGCATGGCGAAGGACCCCATCGTCTTCGCCCTGGCCAACCCCGATCCCGAGATCGACTACCCCCTGGCCAAGGCCACCCGGTCCGACATCATCATGGCCACGGGCCGCAGCGACTACCCGAACCAGGTGAACAACGTCCTGGGCTTCCCCTTCATCTTCCGCGGCGCCCTGGACGTGCGCGCCACGGAGATCAACGAGCCCATGAAGCTCGCCGCCGCCAAGGCGCTGGCCGCCCTGGCGAAGGAGGAGGTGCCGGAATCGGTGGTCAAGGCCTACGCCGGCCAGAAGTTCAGTTTCGGCCCCGAATACATCATCCCCAAGCCCTTCGATCCCCGCGTGCTCCTGTGGGTCGCCCCCGCCGTGGCCAAGGCCGCCATGGACACGGGCGTGGCCAAGCAGCCCATCGCCGACATGCAGCAGTACAAGGAGCGCCTCGAGGGCCTCCAGGGCCGCAGCAAGGATGTCATCCGCAGCGTCGTGAACCGGGCGAAGTCGAACCCCAA
The DNA here is from genome assembly GCA_021778785.1 of Acidobacteriota bacterium. Classification (GTDB taxonomy): domain Bacteria; phylum Acidobacteriota; class Holophagae; order Holophagales; family Holophagaceae; genus Geothrix. Next base: position 7,718 of record JAJYBX010000025.1, on the reverse strand, counting down.
GCGGGTGGTCTTCCCCGAGGGCGACCATCCCCTGATCCTCCAGGCCGTGGCCCAGATGGTGGACGAAGGCATCTGCATCCCCATCCTCCTGGGCGATCCGGACCGGATCAAGTCCGTGGCCATGGACCGCGGCATCGATGTCAGCGGCATGGAGATCCTGGATCCCGGGGCCGTGTCCTGGCGCCAGGAGGCGGAGGACGCCTTCTTCGACATCCGCAAGCGCCGGGGCGTCACGCACTCCGAGGCCAAGCGCCTGATCCGCCGCCGGATCTACTTCGGGGCCATGATGTGCCGCCTGGGCAAGGCCGATGGCCTCATCGCCGGCCTGACGATGTACTACCCCGAGACCATCCGGCCCTGCCTCGAAGTGATCGGCACCCGCAAGGGCGTCAAGCGCGTCTGTGGCGTCTACACCATGGTGCTGAAGAACCGCGTCCTGTTCTTCTCCGACACGACCATGAACATCGAGCCCAGCAGCGAGGAGCTGGCCGAGATCGCCCTCCTCACGGCCGATCTGGCCAAGGACACCTTCAACATGGATCCCCAGGTCGCCATGCTCTCCTTCTCCGATTTCGGGAGCGTCGAACATCCGCTGGTCCGCAAGGTGCAGAAGGCCGTCCAGATCGTGAAGGCCCAGCGGCCGGACCTGAAGTGCGACGGCGAGATGCAGGCCGATACCGCCCTGGGCGCGGACATCCTGGCCGAGGACTATCCCTGGGTGGATATGCCGGGTGGGCCGAACGTGCTGATCTTCCCCGACCTCACCAGCGGCAACATCGGCTACAAGCTGGTGCAGCGGCTGGCGGGCGCGGAGGTGATCGGGCCCATCACCTGCGGCATGGCCGCCCCGGTGCACGTGCTGCAGCGGCACAGCGACCTGAACGACATCGTCCACCTCACGGCCCTCACGGTCGTGGAGGCGCAGAAGAAGTAGCGGTCAACCATCGGACGTCGGCGGGGGCCTCCGGGCCCCCGCTGCTATGCTGGGGGGAATGATCCGAACGGAGTCCTGATGGCGGATGTGCTCTGTGCCTGGTGCGGGGCCTGGATCCGGGACGGTGGGATCGAGCACTCCCATGGCATCTGCCTCGCCTGCTATCGCCGCCTCCGGGGCATACCGGACCTCTCGGAAGCCGAATTGGACGAACTCCCCTTCGGGGTGATCGTCCTTGCCGGGGATGGGACGGTGCTGGCCTACAACCGGGCGGAGGAGGAACTGGCGGGCCGCCGGTCCCAGGACGTGATCGGCCGGAATTTCTTCACCGAGGTGGCGCCCTGCACCTCCGTGCAGGCGTTCCAGGGCCAGTTCGCGGCCTTCTGCCATGGTCCGGAACCCTCGCGGACGTTCCAGTTCACCTTCCGCTTCCCTGCGGGTCCCGTGAAAGTCCAGATCCTCTTCCTCCACAAGGAGGTCGGAGTCGTGGTGGTGGTCCGCAAGCTGGGGTGAGGGGACCGGGCCCGGCCGGTATCATGGGGGCCCTGGAGGCCCGTCATGTACCACATCGTCGAATCGGGCAAACCCTTCGAGCAGGCGGCCGCGGACCTTGAGGCGGCGGTCAAGGCCGGCGGTTTCGGAGTCCTGTACGTCCACGACCTGGGGAACACTCTGAGGAGCAAGGGGCAGCCCTTCACCGAGCAGTGCCGGATCTTCGAGGTCTGCAATCCCTTGCAGGCGGCCAAGGTGCTCGCCCGGGACCTGCGCCTGAACATGGCGCTGCCCTGTCGGATCTCGGTCTACACCGAGCAGGGACGCACCCGGATCGGCCTGATCCTGCCGGCGGAGATGCTGGCGGGGCTCACGCAGGACGAGGCCCTGCGGCCCGTGGCCGCCGAGGTGGAAGCGGCGCTCGTCGGCATGGTGGACGCGGCCCGCTGAGGTGGGAACACCTATCCCTGGCGCAGCTGCTGCATCCAGGCCTGGATCTCGGGATCGGGTTCGGGGCTGAGCCGGAGGGCTTCCTGGAGATCCGCCAGGGCCGGGCCGGGCTCGCCCCGCTGCAGGTGGACGAAGGCCCGCTCCTTCCGGGGACGGGGGTTCGAGGGCTCCAGGAGGATGAGGTGGGTGCCGGTCCACAGCGCCTCCTCCCAGGACTCCGCGTGCAGGTAGCGGAGATGGAGGTTCCGCACCAGCCGCGCCAGGATCTGGCGGTCCGCCACGGGACGCAGCATGGCGGGATGGAAGGCGACCTTGCCGCCCGTGGCCGCGGCGACAATCTCGGAGCCCCGCTCCGCGCCCACGGGACGGCCGCCGTTGAAGGGATCGAAGCACAACAGGCCGAGGTCCGTGCGGATCCCCGTGATGAAGTGGCCCGGCAGGCCCACGCCCACGGCGTCGAAGCCCAGGCGGCGGGCCAGGTCGATCCACAGGATGGAGAGGGCGATGGGGAGGCCCTTGCGGCGCGCCACCACCTGGGGCAGCAGGGCGTTCTCCGGGGCATCGTAGGTATCGCGGTCCCCCTGGAAGCCCAGCTCCTGGAACAGCAGGTGGTGGAGGGCGTCGATGGCCTGATGGAGGTTCCAGGGCAGCGGCATGCGCCCCGCCAGGAGGAAGGCCCATTCATCCAGCTGCTCGAGCACCGTCGCTGGATCCGGGTCCTCCAGCGCCGGGGAGACGGCGTGGACCGCGCCCTCCGCGAGGTTCCGGCAGTCCGGATCCGCGCGGAGATACTCCAGCAGGGACATCAGCGCCGCCGGAACCAGCCCCGCGCCAGCCAGGCGAGGCAGAGGAGGCCGAAGGCGGCCAGGGACCAGCGCTGCCAGCGTTCCGTGGCGCCCTGGACCTTCCGGGTCTCCTCGGCCTTCCGGGCATTCTCCTCGATGGAAATCTTGGCCTGGGCCTCGCGGGCATCCTTCACGGCCTTCCGCTCGGAGTCCCGGGAGGCGCGCAGCTCCTCGGCCGCGGCGTCCTTCTCGTCCTGGAGGCCGAGCACGGCCACGCGCTGGAGGCGGGGGCGCGGGTGGCCGCGGTGGCGCAGGGGCACGGCGCCGGTATCGTCCTGGAGCGTGGTGTCGTCCTGGCCCGAATCCAGGCTGTCGGCCAGATCCTGGATGTCGGCCCGGAGGTCGCCCAGCTGCCGGTTCTGCTGGTGGAGCTGGGCTCCCTGGATCCACAGGAGGCCGACCTGGACCGACAGGAGCAGGGGCACGATCCATCTCAAGGCGGAGCGGCGCGGCATCAGACCTCCCTCCCCAGGATAAACAGGGTGCGGTCATCCAGGTTCTGGGCGTCGAAGGCGGCCACGTCCCGGAAGACCGCCTCGCAGGCGGCACGGGGGCTGCCGATCCCCCAGAGGCGGCGGAGCTGGGCGCATAGCCGCGGCACGCCGTAGAGTTCGCCCTGCTTGCTCATGGCTTCCGACAGGCCGTCGCTGTAGAGCACCAGCCAGCCCTTCGGGGGGAGGACGCCTTCCAGCACTTCCCAGTCCCCGGGGCCCGCGGGGCGGAGGCCCAGTCCGCGCCCATGAGGGGCCAGCTCGCGCGAGCAGTCCTCCGTGATCCCCTCCAGCAGCAGGGCCCCCGGGTGGCCGGCGCGGGCCAGCCGGTAGCGGCCTTCCAGGTCCCACTCCAGCAGGGCGAGGGTGAGGAAGCCCCGCTGGCCCAGGAGCTGGCGCAGCGTGTGGTCCATGGACTGCAGGATGACCTCCAGGGGCTGGTCCTCGCGCTGGGTGGCGTGCTCCAGCAGGGCGGTGGCCTGGGCCATGTAGAGGGCCGCGGCCAAGCCCTTGCCGCACACGTCGCCCACGGCCGCCAGCCAAGTGCCGCTGGGCCGGCGCTTGACGAAGAGCAGGTCGCCGCCGGTCTCCAGGGCCGGCTCCAGGCGCAGGGCCACGTGGAAGCCGGGGATGGAGGGCGGCTCCGAGGTGATGAGGCCCTCCTGGATCCGCCGGGCCGTCTCCAGTTCCTGGCTCAGCCGCTCCTGGGCCAGGGTCCGCCGGTGGAGGATGGCCGTCTCCAGCACCATGCCGGCGGCCAGGGCCACCTCCCGAAGCAGCTCCCGGTCCTCGCGGCCGTAGTTCAGCTCGGCGTACTTCCCGCCCAGCAGCACGGCCGCGTGGGGTTCATCGCTGGCCATGAGCAGCACCAGGAGCTGGGCCTCCAGGGCATCGACATGCTCCCGCAGCCCCCCCCCCTGCTCGCGGATCCAGTCGGCCTCTTCGCTCCCGAGGCCGAGCACCAGCTCCCGGTTCTCCCGGGCGAGGCGCAGGAGGCCCGCCGGCAGGCTCAGGAACTGGGGCGGGTGGACCACCTTGCGGTCTTCGCGGTCGAGGGTCTCCGCCGCGGGCAGGAGGATGCGGCGGTCCTCCACGGGAAGGACCTCGAGCAGCTGCGGGCGGAAGGCCTCGCGGAGCGAGGAGGCGACCGACTTGAGGAGGGCCTCCTCGCTGAACCGCTTCCGCGGCTCGCGGATGGCGCCCAGGGCGGTCTCCCGGGCCGTGGAGAGGTCCCGGCGGAACTGCCTGCGGATCCCCCGCAGCAACCAGCGGAGGCTCCAGCCCAGGGGCAGGGCCAGCAGGCCCACCAGGGCCCCGGCCCAGCCGGAGGGGATGGCGCTGAGGCTCAGGGAGAACACCCAGGCCAGGCCTCCCAGGTAGAGGGCCAGGGTGAGGCCGACCACGGCGAAGTAGGACACCCAGCGGAGCAGGGCCTTGCGGACGTCGAAGAGGCCGCGGCGGAAGATGGCGTAGGCGAAGCTCAATGGCAGGAGCGGCAGCGGCACCGCGAAGATCCAGCTCTGGCGGCTGAAGATCTGGCTGGATCCGAACTTGGCCTGGAGGAGGATCATGGCCACCAGATCGGCGCAGATGGCGGCGGTGACCAGGAGGCTGGGGATGAGGGTCCGGCGGAATCGGGCCCCCACCTGGAGGGTGCCCGCCACGAAGAATCCGAGGCCCAGGATGCCGGCGCCGATGTAGAGGACCTGGGGCAGCCAGTTCAGGAGGAAGGCGAGGAATCCGAGCAGCGCCGAGGGATCCGGCTTGCGGTCGAAGCCCAGCGCTTTGGCCGCGCCCTCCCCGAACGCGCGGATCAGGGTCAAGGTGGTGAGCACCAGCGCCATGGCCGCGAAAGTGGCGTAGAGCGCCCGGAGCAGGCGCCGGTTCTTCCGTGCCTCGAAGGGATGGGGGAAGCGGAGGAAGAAGTGCACCCAGAGGGGTGGGAGGAGGGCCGCCACCAGCCCGCCCGCCACGATGGTGGCGGCCATGACGGATTCGGGGACATTGCCCATGATCCGGATGCCGGAGAGCATCAGCGCCGTGCTGGCCAGGTAGAAGAAGTGGCGGGCGCTCTTGCGCTCGGCGGCTGAGACCACCACGAGCAGGGCGATGGCCCAGGCGATGAGCCCGTTGAGCAGCAGGGCCAGCTGGAGGAGGTCGAGGGGCTTCACCAGCCGGAGGGGCAGCTGGAGCAGGCGGCCCTGGCGCTTCACGGTGTAGATGAGGATCGTGCCCTCGCGTCGGGAATTGATGAAGCGCTGGGCCTCCAGGGTTCCCGCATGTGTCGGCGCCCACCGGTGCCCCTGGATGGCCACCAGTTCGTCGCCCTCCAGCAGGCCCGCCTCCTCGGCCACGCCATCCGGCATGATCTCGCGGATGGCAATGCGCTTCTCGCCCTTGACGTTCTCCACGATCCAGGAGCACTGGTCGTCGGAACGGGCGTACATCCACTGGTTCAGGTAGAAGGAACCCAGCGAGAACGCCAGCGCCACGAGGCTGATCCAGAGCAGGCGCCAGCGGATGCGTTTGAGGGTGGGGCTCATGGGACCTTTGTGGAAGAATGCCCGCATGGAGCGGATGGCGGAAAATGAAAGGCCCTGCTGGGTGCTGGTGGGAGGCCGCCGGAGGCTCGGGCGGGCCCTGGCGGAGGATCTCGCCGGGGACCACGACCTGGTATTGACGAGTTCCCGCCCCTGGGAGGGCGAGGACTGGCTGGCCGGGTTGTCCAGGAAAACACAGATCCGGACCCTTCACTGGGATGCGGAGCGTCCGGAGCTGGTGTCCCGCATGATGGCAGATCTGGAGGCCCTGGACACGGCCGGGGTGGTGATTTCCGGCGCGGTGATCGTGGCCGGTACCTTCCCCGAAGCGCCCCTCGGATCCTGGACTTCCCAGGCCCTTGAGGCCACCTGGCGGGTCAATCTGGGCTTCCCGCTCCTCTGCGCCCAGGCCCTGGCGCCCCGCCTTGCGGAAGGGGCCTGCCTCCAGTTCCTGCTGGACACCTCCATCCACCAGCCCTGGCTGAAGCGGCTGCCCTACAGCGCGGCCAAGGGCGGCTTGGCCTCGGTGATCCCGGGACTGGCCCAGGTCCTGGCCCCCCGGGTGCGGGTCGTGGGCCACGCCCTGGGGGCCATCCTCCCGGCCGAGGGCAGCGACGAGGCCTTCCTGGCGGAGCGCACCCTCCTCAAGCGCCTGGGCGAGCCTGCGGACCTCTGCCGCGCCGTGCGCTATGCCGCCGCCAGCCCCTTCCTCACCGGCGAGATCCTCACCCTGGATGGCGGAAGGCGCTGGATCTGAGGCCTAGTTCAGCTCCAGCACGTCGATGCGGGAAGGCAGGCCGGCGCTGTGATAGACGCGCTGCTCGGCCTTGTGGAAGTCGCCGGGCTTGGCGTGGGGGATGTCGCAGAAGGTCTGGGGGTTGCGGTCCACCAGAGGGAACCAGGAACACTGGACCTGGACCATGAGGCGATGGCCCTTCCTGAAGGTGTGGAAGACGTCCGGAAGGGTGAAGGCCACCTCCGTGGGCTGGCCGGGTACGAAGGGTTCGGGCGTGGTGAAGCTGTTCCGGAACTTGCCCCGGATCGCGTCTCCGCGGATGAGCATCTGCTGGCCGGCCGCGTGCCAGCCTGGGGGGCAGTGGGCGGGATCCGGGGCATCGTCGGGGAAGACGTCGATGACCTTCACGATCCAGTCGCTGTCCGTGCCGGTGGTGCTGACGTGCAGCACGGGCCGGACGGGGCCCGCCAGGGTCAGATCCTCCGTCAGGGGCGCCGTCTCGTAGACCAGCACATCCGGCCGGCGGGCCGCGAAGCGCTGGTCCTCGACCATGTAGGGGGCGGAGTAGTCGAAGCTGATGTCCTGGGTGTAGGGCACGGGCTTGGCGGGATCGCTCACGAAGGCGTCAAAACCATCCGTGGCCCCGGGCCGGGCGAAGCTGATGCGGCCCTGGGACTCCAGGTAGAAGCTCCGGGGCTTCGCCTGCTTCGGGGGCCAGGCGTCGAAGGTGCGCCACCGGTTGCTCCCGGTCTCGAAGACCGTGGCCTTGGGCAGGGCGGGGCCGGGGACGTCCTTCAGGTAGTGGTTGAAGAAGGGCAGCTCCACATCCTGCTCGAACCAGGCGGCGGTCTTCGATCCGAACTCGGCGGTGCCGATGCGGCTGCCGTTCCCGCTGGCCCACTGCCCGTGGGTCCAGGGCCCCATCACCAGGTGGCTGTCCGTCGCGGGGCTCTTCTCGGTCAGGGTGTGGGCGCAGGCCAGGGCGCCGAAGAGATCCTCCGCGTCGAACCAGCCGCCCACGGTGAGCACGGCGGGCTTCACGCCCCGCAGGTGGGGGCGCAGGTTCCGGGCCTGCCAGTAGGCGTCGTACGTGGTGTGCCGGATGTATTCCTCCCAGATGCCCTCGGGGGCCTGCTTCACCTTGCCTTCCAGGCCGGCCACGGGGCCCGCGTCGAGGTACCAGCGGTAGCCGTCGGGCGTGCCCACCTCCGTGACCTCGGGGCGGTCGGG
>JAJYBX010000024.1 GCA_021778785.1 Acidobacteriota bacterium | reverse complement strand
TTCCGGTGGTCCAGTTCCAGGGCCAGGGCCGCCGCCAGGAGGCGGAGGCCATCCTCGAACTTCGCCTGGGGGGAGCCGCTGGGGCCGGAGCCGGACATGCCTCCAGCTAACCACGGGACTCAACCCCGGGTCCCCCTTCCGCGTAGGTTCTCCATCCCCGGAGCCCCCATGCGCCCCAGCCTCCCCCTCGCCCTGGCCCTGCTGGGGCCCCTGCTCCATGCCGACGGGCTCGCAGATCTCAAGGCCGCCCTCAAGGCCCTCCCCGCCCCCGCGAAGGTCCACGTGAGGATCGAGGAGGACGGCCGGGAGCTCGAGGAGGGCAAGGAGCAGGTGGAGCACCGGACGGCCCTGGTGGAGGACGGGCCCGGGGGGACCCGCGTCCTCGAGGACAGCCGCCCGGCGGAGCGCCGCAAGGGATCGGGAGACAAGGGGGCGGACCGGAAGGACTCCGGCGACTTCCGCGAGGCCCTGCGCCCAGGGGAGGAGCTCCTGGAGCAATTGGGCAAGGCGAAGCTGCTCGAGGAGAAGGCCGAGACCCGCGAGGGCCGCCCGGTCCGGCGCCTCAAACTGGCCCTGGACCTGAATCTGGACGCGGAGGCGCGAAGCCACGTCAAGCAGGCCGAGCACGAGGCCACGGTCTGGATCGGCCCGGACAACCTGCCCCTGGCCATGGACCAGCACATCGAGGTCCGCGCCCGGGTGCTGCTCTTCGCCAGCGTGTGGACGAAGATCGAGATCCACCGCCGGTTCCAGCGGGCGCAGAACCGGCTGCTGCTGCTTGACGAGACGGCCGAGGTCCAGGGTTCGGCACTGGGCAAGGCCTTCAGCTCCCGGGATACGACGCGCTGCAGCCTGGTCCCCTGAGGCCTATTTCGTCTCGGGGAGCACCGGATAGTCGCCAGTGAAGCAGGCGTAGCAGAAGCCCCGGCCATCGTCGCCGACGCTGGCCTGGAGGTCCTCCATGGCGAGGTAGCCGAGGGTGTCGGCCTCCACGAAGGCGCGGATCTCCTCGAGGGGCATGTACGAGGCGATGAGGTGCTGCCGCTTGGGGGTGTCGATGCCGTAGAAGCAGGAGTGGGTGGTGGGCGGGCAGGCGATGCGCAGGTGGACCTCCCGGGCCCCGGCCTCGCGCACCATCTGGACGATCTTCTTGCTGGTGGTGCCGCGCACGATGCTGTCATCCACCAGCACCACGCGCTTGCCCTCGAGGAGGTGGCGCACGGGGTTGAGCTTCACCTTCACGCCGAAGCTGCGGATGTGCTGCTTCGGCTCGATGAAGGTGCGGCCCACGTAGTGGTTGCGGATGATGCCGAAGTCGAAGGGGATGCCCGATTCCTCGGAGTAGCCCAGGGCCGCGCTCACGCCGCTGTCGGGCACGGGCACCACCAGGTCGGCCTCCACGGGGTGCCGGCGGGCCAGGAGCCGGCCCATCTCGCGCCGGGCCGCCATCACGCTCTGGCCGTAGACGAGCGAATCGGGACGCGCGAAGTAGATGTGCTCGAACACGCAGGGCTTCGGCTGCACCCTGGGCAGGGGGAAGCGGGAGCGGGCCTCGCCGCCCTGCCGGGGGACGATCACCATCTCGCCGGGCTCCACGTCGCGGACATAGGCGGCCCCCACCAGGTCGAAGGCGCAGGTCTCGGAGCTGAACACGGTGGTCCCCCCCATGCGGCCCATGGCCAGGGGGCGGAAGCCGTGGGGATCGCGCGCCGCCAGCATGGCGTCCTCGGTGAGGATCAGGAGCGAATAGGCGCCCTCGGCCTCGCGGAGGGCCGCGACCACGGCGTCCTCCAGCGTGTCCGCCTGGGCCCGGTTGATGAGGGCCAGCAGCACCTCCGAGTCGGAGGGGCTGGTGAAGGTGTGGCCGTCGGCGATGAGGCGGGCGCGCAGCGCCTCGGTGTTGGTGAGGTTGCCGTTGTGGCAGAGGGCCACCTGGCCGAAACGCCCGTGGATGAGGAAGGGGTGGGCCGCGGAGGCCACGTTGCCGCCGGTGGTGGAGTAGCGGGTGTGCCCGATGGCGGCGTCCCCGGGCAGGGCGTCCAGGACCGTCTCGGAGAACACGTCCGCCACGTAGCCCAGGGCCTTGTGGAGGTGGAGGCCCTCCGCGTCGCCGGAGCAGATGCCCGCGGCCTCCTGCCCCCGGTGCTGGAGCGCGTAGAGCCCCAGGTAGGTCTGGCGGGCCGCCTCGGCCTGGGGGGCGATCCCGAACACCCCGCACTCGTCCCTGAACGGCATGGCTCCTCCGAGTCCTCCAGGATAAGCCCCGGCGGGCCCGGCTCCTAACGGACGGTTTCCACCGCCGGGGTGGCCTCCCCCTGGGGATTCCGGGACCAGAGGCCCAGGGTGCTCAGGAGGGCGGTGCCATCCTCCGCGGGCCTCAGGGAGGTTGTGCCATCCAGGCCTTCGAGGTGCAGTTCCATCCGCGCCACGTCGCCCTGGGCGAACCGCACGCTGAGGTCGCAGAGGGCCAGGAGATCCGGCCCCACCTCCACCATCACGCCGGAGGCGTCCAGGCCCTGGGGCAGGCGCAGGCTCCAGACCGGGAGGCTGCGGGTTCCGAACCGGAGGAAGATGGGCTCCCGCCGCGTCTGGGGCGCGGGGCCCGAGAGGTAGAGCAGGCGCTCGGCCCGGGCCAGCAGCATGGCCTGGGCGTAGGGCGTGCCCTGGCTGCGCAGGGCCTCCAGGCGCCAGGCGGCCATGCGGGGCTTCTTCACGCGGTTGTGGCTGGTGGTGCCCGGGGCTGGGCGGAGGCTGAAGCGGGTCTCCAGGGGCCCGCTCCCCCCGCGCATCCACACCTGGAACCGGTAGCGGAGGCCATCCTCCGCCGCGGCGGGCAGGGTGCAGGCCAGGAGGAGGACGAGGAGCCGGGAGCGCATCAAGGAACACCTTCTCCTTCGAGCATGCCATCCCGTGCGATCCTGGGCCATGGGCGCGGCTTGCCTCCGTCGCGGCTCGCATCCACCCTGAGGACAGGCCCATGCCGCTCTGCTTCGACCTGGACGGGACCCTCGGCCACTTCAGCTCGGGTTTCGTGCTGCTCCGGGAGGCCCTGGGCGGCCTCTGGGGCGGGGCGCCCACGGCGGAGGAGTTGGGCCGCTGCGCGGGCTCCACCGACTGGGAGATCGTGGACGAGCTGCACCGGATGCGCTTCGGCCTCCCCCTGACGGAAGCCGGCTACGCCGACTACGAACGGGCCTGCGTGGCCCGGTTCCAGGCCGCCTTCGCCCCCGGCGGCCTGGAACCGGCGGCCTACGCCGGCATCCTGGCGGGCCTCCACCGGCTGGCCGCGCGCCACCGGGTCTGGCTGGTCTCCGGCAACGCCCCGGCCCTGCTGGCCTTCAAGGCGGAGGCCCTGGGCGTGGATCCGGCCATCCCCCGCCTGGGCTCCCTGCCCGGCCACGACCGCGCGGGGCTCATCCGCCGGGCCCTGGAGGGCTGCCCCGGACCGCACCTCTACGTGGGGGACCGTCCCCACGACCTGGCCGCGGCCCGGGCCGCGGGCGTGCCCTTCCTGGGGATCGGCGGCGCCGTGCCCGGGGAGCATCCCGCCCTGGACCCCGGTTCCGAGGCCGACCACCTGGTGCAGGCCGTGGAGGCCCTCCTCAGCGGGCCGTGACCTCGAACCCGTCCAGGAAGGTGCGGGTGTCGGGATCGTCGGCCTTGGGCATGATGGCCTGGGCGTGGTACATCCGGCCGGAGCGGTAGACGACGATGCCCTCGGCCACGCCGCCGTTCACCAGGTTCACGCGGTAGCGGAAGCCGGGGCCCTTCGCCGCGGGCAGATCCGTCCGTGCCAGGGGGCCCAGGCGGTAGGTGAGCCAGTTCTGGAAGGTGCCCAGGATCTCCCGGGGCGTGGTGCCGCCCTGGTCCCCCGGGGGGAGGTTGCCCACGGCCACGGAGAAGGTCTCGTCCAGCCGCCCCGCCGGGTTCATGGCCAGGTCGAACCATTCCACGTCGCCGTAGGGACCGGGCTCCGTATGACGATGGAGCTTCGGTTCGCCGGGGAAGGTGGCGGCGATGCCCAGGTTCGCGTTCTCGACGCGGCGGGGCTCCTCCCGGCAGCCCAGCAGGGCGGCGACCAGCAGCAGACCGGACCAGGCGCGGGACATGGAGCCTCCGTACCCAACCATCGGATGGCCAGGTCCGGAAGTTGAACCCCGCCTCAGTTCCCCGCCGCCGCCTCCCAGCGGGCGGCCGCCCGGGGATCCCGCAGGACGCCATGGCCCCCCCGATAGGCCTCCGCCAGGGCCCGCATGGCCTCCCGGTGCCCGCCCTCCGCGGCCTTCCGGAACCACAGGGCCGCGCTGAGGTCATCCTTCGGCCGGTGCGCATCGCCGCGGAGGAAGGCCTGGCCCAGCCGGAAGCAGGCCTCCGGGTCTCCGGCCTCGGCGGCTTCCCGGAGCCGGTCCCGGCGGCGCGTGGGGCCTTCCCGGCGCAGCCGCCAGGCCTGCCAGGCCAGCGCCAGGGCCGGCGGGGCGAGCATGAGCAGCGGCAGGTGGTGGAGGCCCGAGGAACCGGCCCAGAAGAAGGCGCCCACCGTGACCAGGGCCAGCCCGGCCAGCAGGACCAGTCCCAGGAGCAGGATCCAGCGCCCGGCGGGATGGGCCACCGCCCGGTCCGCCGCCGCCTCCACCCGCCCGGCGAGGTGCCCGCCCAGCCGCACGAGGGGATCCTCCGGGGCCGCATCGTGGCGCAGGAGGCTGCGGCTCAGGGGCGGGTGCGGCGCCAGCCGGGCCGCGACCCCGGACCAGCGCCGGGCCTCCTCCGGATCGATCGCCATGCCGTCCCCCGACTCGCAGGCCCGGGCCAGCCAGGCCGCCGCGGGGCCGAAGCCCGCAGTGGCGGCGCGGCGGTACCAGGCCTCGGCCTCGGCCGGATCCGCCGGCACCCCGTGGCCCGTCCGCAGCGCCTCCGCGTAGCGGAAGGCAGCCTCGGGATGACCCCGCCGCGCCGCCCGCCCCAGGCGCTGGACGCCGCCGATGTCGCCGCCGGGACCCAGCCCGCCCTCCAGGTAGGCCAGTCCCTCCTGGAAGATGGCTTCGGCGCCGCCCAGGCGCACGGCCCGATCGAGGCACCACCAGGCCTGATCGGGGTGGTGGGCGTGGCGGGCCCAGAGGAGCCACAGGGCCTCGGGCTCCGGGGCGAACCGGGCCACCCAGATCCGGAGGCCCCGCTCCAGCAGGGCCAGCGGCGGCGTGGTCGCCCTCGCCATGAGGCCCACGAAGGAGGCCGCCACATAGAACCAGAGGGCCAGAATGAGCAGGCCGGCCCAGGCCTCGGCCAGCCGCCCGAGGGGCGTCGGGAACAGGAGGAGGGGTCCCAGGAGCAGGGCCAGGAGGGCGGCGATCCCCAACCCCCAGGCCCGGATGGCCCCGGGAAGGCCCCGGCCCATCTCAGCGCCCCTTCAGGGCCTCGTCCAGGGCCCGCTTGGCCATGCCCTCGCCGTAGCCCGACCAGCGCTGGATCAGCCGGCCCTCGCGGTCCACGACGATGCTGGTGGGGATGCCGGAGATGGGGCCGAAGGGATCGAGGGCCTTGGCGCCGTCCGGCACGTAGGCCGTGAGGCCCAGTTCCGGGTGCTGGGCCAGGAAGGGCTTCACGTCGCCCCAGCCGCCGTTGTCCACGGAGATGGGCACCACCACGTAGGCCTCGCCGCCGACCTTCTGCAGCGCCGCCACCTCGGGCAGGGACTTCCGGCAGGGCGGGCACCAGGTGGCCCACACGTCCACCAGCACCACCTTGCCCTTGAACTCCGCCAGGGTGTGGCGCTGGCCCTGGGCATCCACGAAGCCCACCATGCTCACGTCCGTGCCCGCCTTGGCGCCCCCGCCCATCCCGCCGATGCCCAGGCCGCGCATCAGGGCCGCGCCGCCCAGGAGGAGGCCGCCCACCACCAGGACGCCGGCGGCGATCATCCGCCAGCGGGATTCGGGAACCTGGGTTTCGGCCATGGGAGCCTCCTGCGACTCGGGCCCGGACGGGGTCCTGCTAGCAGGGTACCCCGGGTCCGGCCCCATAATCTCCCCATGCCGCTCCTTGACGCCGAAGCCCTCGCCGCCCGCCTGTCCACGGTCCGCCTCCTGGATGCCCGCCAGGATCCTGGCGAGTTCGCCGCGGGCCATCTGCCCGGGGCCCTGCACGCGGATCTGAACCGCCATCTGAGCACCGCCTCGGAGCCGGGCTTCGATCCGGCCCGCGGGGGCCGCCATCCCCTGCCGGACCCCGCCCGCTTCGCGGCGCAGCTGGGCGAGTGGGGCATCGCCCCGGACACCGAGGTCGTGGCCTACGACGCCAGCGGCGGGGGCAACGCCGCCGCCCGGCTCTGGTGGATGCTCCGGGCCCTGGGTCATGCGCGGGTCTCCGTCCTCGATGGCGGCCTCCCGGCGGCCCTGGCGGCGGGCCTGACCCTCACGACCGAGCCCGTCCCCGTGGCGCCCTGCCCGCCCTACCCCGCCGCCGCCTGGGCCCGGCCCCTGGCGGACCTCGAGGCCATCGACACCCGGCGCCGGGATCCGGCCCTCAGGGTGCTGGATGTGCGCGCGCCGGAGCGGTACCGCGGCGAGACGGAGACCCTCGACCCCGTGGCGGGCCACATCCCGGGCGCCGTGAACGCCTACTGGATGGACAACCTGGAGCCGGACGGACGGTTCCTGGACGCCGGCGCCCTCCGGGCCCGCTACCTGGATCTGCTGGGGGGCACCCCGCCGGAGCGCCTCACCGTCCACTGCGGCAGCGGCGTCACCGCCTGCCACACCCTGCTGGCGCTGGAGGTGGCGGGCCTGTCGGGCGCCACCCTCTACGTGGGCAGCTGGAGCGAGTGGTGCCGGAGCGGGCGGGAGATCGCCCTGGGGCCCGGGACGCACGGAGCCGCGCGATGAGGCACCCCTGGCGCGGCCTGAAGGGCCTTCCCGCGGATGTCTGGCTGGTCTGCGCCAGCACCCTGGTGAACCGGCTGGGCACCATGGCCCTGCCCTTCCTGGTGCTCTACCTGACGGGGGGCCGCCACTGGACCCCCGCCCAGGCGGGCACCGCCATGATGGTCTACGGCGCCGGCGCCCTGGTGACGGGCCCCTTCGCGGGAAGGCTGGCGGACCGGCTGGGGCATGCGCGCATCCTCAAGGCCAGCCTCTGGTCCTCCGGCAGCCTGCTCCTGCTGCTGCCCTTCGCGACCTCCAGGCCCATCCTCTTCGTGCTGATCTTCCTCTGGGCGGCCCTCACCCAGGCCTTCTGGCCCAGCGCCATGGCCCTGCTGGCGGATCTGGCCGCGCCGGAGCAGCGGAAGGCCGTCTATGCCCTGCACCGCCTCTCGGTGAACCTGGGCATGGCCGTGGGGCCGGCCCTGGGCGGCATCATCGCCCACCGCAGCTTCACCTGGGTGTTCTGGACGGACGGCCTCACCACCCTGGCCGGCGCCACGGTGCTGACCCTCTTCCTGCGGTCGCGGCCAGCGTCTGTCCCCCATCCCGATGCGCCCCCCAGCGCCAGCGCCTGGCGGGACCGCCGACTGGCCTACCTCCTGCTGGCCTTCCTGCCGGTGCTGATGGTCTTCTTCCAGATCGAGGGCGCCCTGCCCCTCTGGGTGACCCGGGACCTGGGCTTCGACACGCGGTTCTTCGGCCTCATCTTCACGGTGAACACGCTGGTCATCGTCGCCCTGGAGGTGGCCCTGAACCTGGCCATGGCCCACTGGACCCACGGGCGGCAGCTGCTGACCGGCGCCCTGTGCTATGCCGTGGGCTTCGGCCTCACGGGACTGGTCCGGACCCGGGCCGCCCTGCTGGGCACGGTCGTCGTCTGGACCTTCGGCGAGATGATCCTGCTGCCCGCCATGTCGGATGCCGTGGCCACCCTGGCGCCCCCCGAGCGGCGGGGCGAGTACCTGGGCCTCTACAGCACCACCTTCGCCGCGGGCCTGGCCCTGGGCCCCTGGCTCGGGGTGCTGGCCTATGCGCACCTGGGGTCCGCGCTCTGGGCGGGGTGCTTCGTCGTGGCCGCCCTCGGTGGCCTGCTCATGAGCCGGTTCCGGACCTCAGGCGTCCTCCCCCGGGCGGCGGGCTGAGTACGGAAGGCGCCCAGGACGCCAACATTCCGCCTGAGGCGGGCACCTCCCATGGCATAGTCGGAGCCAAAATCAGCGAGGGTCCATGCATACCATTTCGCGTCTCGACATCCAGGAGATGCTGATCCACCTGGATCGGGCCTCGGACAACCACCAGCGCTGGTACGAAACCATCGTCAAGGTGCTGGTGTGCCGGCTTTCCTTCGATCCCAGCTATGCCGCGGAAGACGCGCACCGCGAATGCGAATTCGGGAAGTGGTTCTACAGCAAGGCCTCGCTCAAACTGCGCGAGCGGCCCGGCTTCGTCGCCCTGGAAGCCGAGCACGAACGCATGCACCGGATGGCTTCCCGGCTGCTGGGCGAGATGGTGGACGGGCTCCCCGTCCGGATCGACGACTACGAGGCGTTCGCCGGCTCCCTGGCCAACCTGCGCATGCAGCTCCAGACCCTGAAGCGGGAACTGGAGCACGTGCTCGGGGATCTCGACCCGCTGACCGGCGCCTACAACCGGATCAGCATGCTGACCTGGCTGCGCGAGCAGCAGGCCCTGGTCCGGCGCGGCATCCTGCCCTGCGGGGTGGCCATGCTCGACCTGGACCACTTCAAGTCCGTGAACGACCACTACGGACACCCGGTCGGAGACCAGGTCCTGAGGCATGCCTCGGCCTACCTGCTGGAACACCTCCGGCCCTACGACAGGCTCTTCCGCTACGGAGGCGAGGAGTTCCTGCTGTGCACGCCCGACACCGATCTCTACACCTGCCATGCCCTGGTGGATCGCCTTCGGGAGGGCCTGGCGCATTCCCCCATCACCCACGGGAACGACGTCATCCAGTGCCGCGTCTCCTGCGGCGTCACGCTGCTGGAGCGGGACCTCCCCGTCGAACAGGCCATCGAACGGGCGGATCAGGCGATGTACGCCGCCAAGCACGCGGGCCGCAACCGGACCCACATCTGGGATGCCTCCCTGAGCTAGTCAGTCCTTCATCAGGTCCCGCCGGTCCACCAGCTTGAAGACCTCCCCCTTCCAGCGCACGTCGGAGGGCTCGACGGTCACGTCGGAGGGCGGGATCAGCGTGGGCTTCCGGGGTCCACCCTCCTTGGCACTGCGCGGGTAGAGGAAGACCTGTTCGAGATCCCGGAAGGCCTCATCGCCCTCCGGCAGCATCACATAGCGCACCAGCCAGTGGTCCTTCCCGGCGTAGGCCTCGTAGACGTAGTGCCGGCAGTCGGGATCCGCCGCCGCATGGGAGGCCTTCCGGAGCCAGCCGGGGGGAGCGGGTTCCCCGTGGAAGGGCGGGACCACGCCCACGGTGTGGCTGCCGTCGGGTTCCTGGACCCCCGGAAGGGCCACCGGCAGCGAGGACAGGAGAAGGGCCAGGAGGGGCGTCAGCATGGGCGGTCATCCGGTGGCGGGATGGGCACTCCCGCGGGCTTGCGCCATTTTCACATCCGCACCTGGACACCGGGGTTGCCATTCAGCGGGAATCCTGTGAATTCCGGGCGGCCGGGTTGTATCCCTCCCCCCTCGGGACCTACCCTGGTCCGATGCCGGACGCGCCCCCTCCCCATCGCCGCCGCGTGCGCTACCAGGGCACCCATCCCCGGCACTTCAAGGAGAAGTACAAGGAACTGGACCCGCTCGCCTACGCGGACGAGGCGGAGAAGGTGCGGGCCCGGGGGCAGACCCCCGCCGGCACGCACCGTTCCATCATGGTGGCGGAGCTCCTCGCGGTGCTGGATCCGAAGCCCGGGGAGCGCGCGCTCGACGCGACGCTGGGCTACGGGGGCCACGCCCGGGAGTTGTTGCGCCGCCTCCTGCCCGGCGGCTTCCTCCTGGGCCTGGACGTGGACCCCCTGGAGCAGCCCCGGACGGAGGCCCGCCTGCGGGCCGAGGGCTTCGGCGAGGACGTCCTGCAGGTGCGGCGAATGAACTTCGGCGGGCTCGCGGGGCTGATCCCCCAGACCGGGCCCTTCGACCTCGTGCTGGCCGACCTGGGCCTGTCCTCCATGCAGATCGACAACCCGGACCGGGGCTTCACCTTCAAGGCGGAGGGCCCCCTGGATCTCCGCCTCAATCCCCACAAGGGACGGCCCGCCTCGGAACTCCTGCGTTCGCTCAGCGAAGCGGACCTGGCGGACCTGCTGGCGGAGAACGCCGACGAGCCCCTGGCCGGACCCCTGGCGAAGGCCCTCGCGACGCACCCCGGGCCCCTGGACACCACCACCCGGCTGGCCGAGGCCCTGCGTTCGGTGCTGAGCCGCGACCACGGCCTGGAGCGGGACGACCCGGAGACGCGGCGCACCCTCCAGCGCACCTTCCAGGCCCTGAGGATCGCCGTGAACGAGGAGTTCAAGGTCCTGGACCAGTTCCTGGCCTGCCTCCCCCGGGCCCTGCGCCCCGGCGGCCGCGCCGCCATCCTCAGCTTCCACTCCGGGGAGGACCGGCGCGTGAAGAAGGCCTTCCAGGAGGGCCTGCGGGCCGGCCTCTACGCCGAAGTGGCCGACACCCCGACCCGCGCCACCCTGCAGGAGCAGATCGACAACCCCCGCTCGAAGCCCGCCAAGCTGCGGTGGGCCATCCGGGCCTGACCGGGCCCTGCTCGAAACGCCGAGGGCCAGGGCGGCGGATGGCTCCGGCCCCCTGGCCCTCTGATCGAGGTGCGCGTCCGCCTAGGCCAGCACGGCCTCAAGCTGGTCCACGGCCCAGTCGAGCTGCTCCTTCGTGATGACGAGGGGCGGGGCCAGGCGGATGGTGTGCTCGTGGGTGTCCTTGCAGAGCATCCCGCGGTCCTTGAGGGCGTAGCAGTACGTGCGGGCGCCGCCGGCCTCGGGCTTCAGCTCCACGCCAGCCCAGAGGCCGATGCAGCGGATCTCCTTCACCTTGTCGGTCTTCAGGCCCTTCAGCCGGGCCTCGAAGTGCTTGCCCAGTTCCGCGGTCTTCTCCACCAGCTGCTCGTCCACCAGCACATCCAGGGCGGCGGAGGCCACGGCGCAGCCCAGGGGGTTGCCGCCGTAGGTGCTGCCGTGGATGCCGGGGGTGAAGACGTTCATCACGGCGTCATCGGCCAGGAAGGCGCTGACGGGGTAGTAGCCGCCGCTGAGGGCCTTGCCGATGGTGATGCCGTCGGGGCGGATGCCCTCGTGCTCGAAGGCGAAGAGCTTGCCCGTGCGGCCCAGGCCGGACTGGATCTCGTCGAGGACCAACAGGCAGTTGTTCTTGTCGGCGAGCTCGCGCAGGCCCTTCAGGAAGCCCTTGGCGGGGATCACCACGCCGCCCTCGCCCTGGATGGGCTCCATGAAGATGGCGGCGGTGTTCGGCGTGATGGCGTCCGCCACGGCCTTCAGGTCGCCGTAGGGCACGATCTTGAAGCCCGGGGTGAAGGGACCGAATTTGCTGG
>JAJYBX010000023.1 GCA_021778785.1 Acidobacteriota bacterium | reverse complement strand
ACCCGGCCCGCGCCCGGCGCGCCGCCCTCGCTCAAGGCGGAGGGCATGGCTTCCGACGCCGGCGCCGATCCCCGCCGCGGCGTGATCTACGCCATCGCCCCTTCGCCGAGGGACGGGAAACTGCTCTGGGCGGGCACGGACGACGGCCTGGTGTGGCGCAGCGCGGACGGCGGCGCCCACTGGACCGACGTCACCCCAACGGGCCTCACGCCCTGGTCCAAGATCGCGGGCCTCGAGGCCTCCGCCTTCGACGCCGGCACCGCCTACGTCGCCGTGGACCGCCACCGGATCGAGGACCGGAACCCCCACCTCTACCGCACCCGGGATGGGGGGCGGCACTGGACCTCCATCGCGGCGGGCCTGCCGGAGGGCGAGTTCGTGAACACCATCCGCGAGGATTCCGTGCGGCGGGGCCTGCTCTACGCGGCCACCGAGCTGGGCATCCACGTCTCCTTCGACGACGGGGACCACTGGCAGCCGCTGAACCTGAACCTTCCGCGGATCTCGGTCCGCGATCTCGTGGTGCATGGAAGTGACCTGGTGATCGCCACCCACGGCCGGGGCTTCTGGATCCTGGATGGGATCGGCCCCCTGCGCCAGGCGGAGGCCGGGGCGCTCCGGACGCGCCTCCTCCGGCCCGCCCCGGCCCTGCGGCTGCGCCCCGCCCAGTTCACGGGCACGCCCCTGACGAAGGACGAACCCACCGCCGCGAATCCGCCCTTCGGCGCCTGGATCGACTACGTGCTGGCCGCGGCCCCCCGCGAGCCCGTCGTGCTGGAGATCCGTGATGCCGGGGGCCGGCTCCTGCGACGCTATACCAGCGCGGACCAGCCCGCGCCGGTGGACCCCGCCACGGCCCACGCGGCCCCCGAGTGGATCGTCCGACCCAGCGCCCTGGAAGCCACGCCCGGGATGCACCGCTTCGTGTGGCCGCTCCACCGGGCCCTGCCGCCCGAGCTCGGCCACGGCGCCCCCTTCGCCGATGGGCTCTGGGTGCCCCCGGGGCGCTATGAGGTGACGCTCACGGTGGATGGCCAGGTCTTCCCGCAGCCCCTCCAGGTGGCGTCGGATCCGCGGGTGACGCTGCCGGCGGCGGCCTACGCCCGGCAGTACGCCCTGGCCCGGCGCATCGAGGCCGCCCAGGTGCGGCTGGCCAGGGCCCAGGCCGGGGCCCTGGCCCTGCGCCGGGCCCTGGCCGGCCGGATGGGCCTCCCCGGATCCGGGGAGGCCCGCCGCCTGGACCAGGACGTGGCCAGCCTGGTGGGCTTCCCGGCGACGGCGAATCCCGCCAATTCCTGGGCCGCCCCCGTGACGGGCCTCCAGACCTTCCGGTACCTCGGCGGGGCCCTGGGGCAGCTCCTCCACGCCGTGGACGGCGCCGACGCCGACCCTTCGCCGGACGCGATCAATGGATGCGAACGGCAGGAATCCCTCCTCGCCACCACCCTCGCGGCCTGGGAGGCCCTCCAGCGCCGGGGCCTCGCCCTGGAGGCCGCATCCAAGGTGGACAGCCCGCCTGCGGGGACGCACATTTAGCTGCTGCCCGGCTTGCCAGACCACCCGCCCCGCCCGGCGTGTTTCCGGTCGCAGAGGAAGGTGAGGCATTCCCTTCACGGTCACGACCGTGAAGGGCTGCTTGGCCATCTGCGGAGGGGTGCCCCATGGAACGCTACGACCTGAGAACCGAACCCAGCGGACGGAAACGGCTGGCCGTCCCCTACCGGGGGGCGCGACTCCTGCGCCATCCGATGTACACCAAGGGCACCGCGTTCACCCAGGAAGAGCGGATTTCCCTCGGCCTCGAAGGGCTGCTGCCCCATTCGGTGACCACCATGGACCAGCAGTCCCGGCGTGTCTATGCCAGCATCCAGCGGAAGACCGATCCCCTGGAGAAGTACATCGGCCTGGCCGCCCTGCAGGACCGCAACGAGTACCTGTTCTACCGGGTGCTCCTCGATCACATCCAGGAGTTCCTGCCCATCGTCTACACCCCCACCGTGGGGCGCGCCTGCCAGGACTTCAGCCACATCTTCCGCCGGGCGCGGGGCCTGTGGATCACGCCGGAGCACCGGGGCCAGATCGCCGACGTGCTGAAGAACGCCCCCTTCGAGGACATCCGCCTCATCGTCGTCACGGACAACGAGCGCATCCTCGGCCTGGGCGACCAGGGCGCGGGGGGCATGGGCATCCCCATCGGGAAGCTGGCCCTCTACACCGCCGCCGCGGGGATCCCGCCCTGGCAGACGCTGCCCATCAGCCTGGATGTCGGCACGGACAACCTGGACCTGCTGGACGACGAGTACTACCTCGGCTGGCGGGCGCCGCGCCTCCGGGGCCCGGAGTACGACTCGCTGGTGGAGGAGTTCGTCCAGGCTGTGAAGCGCTGCTTCCCGGGGGCCCTGCTCCAGTGGGAGGACTTCAAGAAGCTCAACGCCTTCCGCCTGCTCGACCGCTACCGGAAGACCCTCACCAGTTTCAATGACGACATCCAGGGCACGGCCGCGGTGGGCGTGGCGGCCCTCCTCGCGGGATCCCGGGCCACGGGCATCCCCCTTCGGCAGCAGCGCATCCTCTTCTTCGGGGCGGGCGCGGCGGGCATCGGCATCGGACGCCTCGTGCGGGAGACCCTCCGCGAGGAGGGCCTCGACGGCGAGGCCCTGACCGCCGCCACCGCCCACCTGGACCTCCAGGGCCTGCTCATGGAGGACGACCCCGGACTGGATCCCGTGCAGCGGGCCTTCGCGTGGCCGCCCGAGCTGGCGGACCGGATGGGCCTGGGGACGGAACGGCGGGGCGATCTCACGGCCGTGATCCGCGCCTTCCAGCCCACCATGCTCCTCGGCGTGTCGGCCACCCCCGGCGCCTTCACCGAGGCCGCCATCCGCGAGATGGCCCGCCATACGGTGCGCCCGCTGATCCTCGCGCTCTCCAACCCCACGAGCAAGGCCGAGGCCAGGCCGGGCGATCTGATCGCCTGGACCGAGGGCCGGGCCCTGGTGGCCACCGGAAGCCCGTCCGACGCCGTGACCTACGAGGGCCGCGAGCATCGCATCGGCCAGGGGAACAACGTCTTCATCTTCCCCGGCGTGGGCCTGGGGGCCCTGGTCTCGGAGGCCCGGGAGGTGACGGACGGGATGTTCGCTGCCGCCGCCCGGCAGCTCGCGCGGGAAGTCCTCGACGAGGATCTGGCGGCCGGCAGCCTCTTCCCCTCCACCGCCCGCATCCGGGAGGTCACGGCCCACGTGGCCGAGGCCGTGGTCCGGGAGGCGCGGGAGTCCGGCGTGGCGAACCGCCGCCTGGAGGATGGCCTCATCCCCGGCATCCTGGCGGAGGCGATGTGGAATCCCGCCTACCTGCCGGCGGACCCGGCGGCGGCCGCCACCGCCGGAGCGGACCGCCCGATGCCCATCTTCGTCTGAAGCGTGACGCCCGCCGTCCCCGTGCGGCTTGCAGGACCGGCCCCCAGGCGGGATGCTGGTCCACATGACGGATGAACCGGAAGCCACTGCACTTCCGCCCCTCCCCTGGCGGAAGCACCGGGGCCTGCTCATCGTCCTGGCCCTGCTGCTGGGCGGCAACATCCTCCTCCCCCTGGCCTACACCCTGCACCCCGTCGTGCGGAGCCTGGACTACCTGGGCACGATCGGCCTGGCCCTGCTGGCCGCCACGCTCTGTTTCCGCCGCGCCAGGGGTGGAGGGCCCAGGGCCTTCCGGTTCCTGGGCCTCGGGGTGGCCCTGAGCGGCCTCCAGTACCTGCCGGCCTTCCTCGTCCTGCCCCACCACCTCCTCGCGGGCCCCGTCATCGCGGCCCTGAGCCTCCTGTTCCTGGGCGCGGGGCTCCTCTCCTGGCCCCAGCGGATCCGCATGCCGGGCGAGCGGATCCGGACGCTGCTGGACGGACTGATGATCACCCTCTCCGTCTTCATGGCGGCCTGGATGCTCGTGGACAAGGCCGCTCACCTGTCGAACCTTCCCAGGAACGTGGTGATCCTCAACGCGGTGCTGGTGAGCTTTTCGTTCGGGCTCCTGGCCCTGTGGCTCATCCAGGAGGCGCGCCTGGCGCAGCCGGAGCAGAGCCGGGCCACTTTCCTGGTGCGGGCGGCGATCATGGCCACCCTCCTCCACAGCCTGGGCGGGGCCCTCCTGCGCACCCTGGGCCTCTATGTCGGATACCAGGCGCATGCCGCGGATGCCCTCAACCAGGTGGCCGTATGTCTCTTCGCCCTGGCCTCGGTCTGGCCGCCTGAGCGGGGCGAGCGTCCCCTTCCGTCTTCGAATTCCGGATGGCGCGCCCTCCTTCCCACGGGCGTGGCGGTCGCCATCATCCTCCTCGGGGCCTTCCGCATCCTCGAACCCGGCGCCGGACGGCGACCCCCGCTCCCCGTGCTGGGTCTCGCCCTCCTCATCGTCCTGCTGGTTCGCCAGGGCTTGCTGATCCTGGATCTGGAGCACCTCTCGCAGAACCTGGAGGCCCGGGTGGAGGAGCGGACCGACCGCCTGGAGGCCCACCATCGCGAGGCTCTGCGGCAGCAGCGGATGCAGATGGTGGCCGGACTCGCCGCCGGGCTGGCCCACGACCTCAACAACCTTCTGAACGTCATCCGCATCCGGGTGGACCTGCTCCTTGAGCGGGCGGCCCCCGCGCAGCGCCCCGACCTGGAGGTCCTTGCGGAAGCCGCGGAGCGCGCCAAGGGCATGACCCGGCGCATCCTCACCGCCAGCCGGGGACAGGATGCCGCCCCCCTGACCTTCGACCTCGCGGACTGGCTCGAGGGGCAGGCGACCCTGATCCGCGCCCAGCTCTCCCGGGGCCAGACCCTGCGGCTCGAAGTGCCCCAGCGGATCTCCGTGATCGCGGATCCCGAGCAGCTCGACCAGGTGATCCAGAACCTCACCAGCAATGCCCGGGAGGCCATGCCCTCTGGCGGCACGCTGACCCTCTCCGCCCGGTCAGCGGGGGAATGGGCGCTCCTCGAGGTGGCCGACACCGGGCCCGGCATGGCCCCGGATCTCGCGGCCCAGGCGTTCGATCCCTTCTTCACCACCAAGCCCAACGGGACCGGCCTCGGCCTCGCCACGGTGCGGAACCTCGTCCTCCAGAACCGGGGCACCGTCTCCATCGAGAGCGCTCCCGGGAAGGGCACCCGGTTCCGGATCGAGCTCCCCCTGGCCGAGGCTTCCGGGCCATATCCAACCGTCAGGCCCGACCCGGCCTGAGGCGGCCGGGCCCCGGCTACTGGACGGGTTTCCCCTGCTCCAGGGCTTTGCGGATCGCCTCGAACCGGGCCACATCGCAGCCCCCGGCGCGGCAGGAGCCGCAGGAGCCGCCGCTGGCGCAGCCGCCCCTGCCCATCAGGGCGCGGAGGAAGC
Source organism: Acidobacteriota bacterium (assembly GCA_021778785.1). Classification (GTDB taxonomy): domain Bacteria; phylum Acidobacteriota; class Holophagae; order Holophagales; family Holophagaceae; genus Geothrix. The sequence continues at coordinate 6,527 of JAJYBX010000023.1, read as the reverse complement.
CGCGGCCGAACCAGAGGGCCGCCGCGAGCACCATGCCCATCGCGATCAGGTTCTGGAAGGTCATGGCCACCTCATGCGTATCCCATCCACCGGCCCACCGTGACCGCCGTCCAGGCCAGTCCCCAGCCGAGCACCAGCCCGTAGGCGATGGTGAAGCCGGCCCAGCCCCAGCTGCCCGCCTCCCGCCGGATCATGGCCACGGTGCCGAGGCAGGGCGTGTAGATGAGCGTGAAGATCATGAAGGCCAGGGCCGTGAGGGGCGTCAGGCCGGAACGGTCCCGCAGGGACACCTGGAGGGGGCTCAGGCGCTCGCCGGGCTTGGGCTCGTCGCTGGCCTGGTGGATGACGGCCATGGTGGAGACCACGATCTCCTTGGCCACGAAGCCGGCCGTGAGGGCGATCACGTCCTTCCAGGCCTCGGGACGCCGATGGTCCGGATCCAGGATCGGCCGGAGGACCGGCGCCACCTTCTGGCCCAGCCGCGCGGCGAGGCTGCTGTTCACGATCCGGCTCTCCCGGGCCAGATCCAGGTCCCGGAGGCGGCCTTCGGTTTCGGCCTGGGGCAGCTGGAGGGCCAGGACCGCCTGGCGCTGCTGGAGGTACTCCTCCGTCCACTGGGGATTGGCGATGCCGGGATAGCGCGACAGGAACCAGACCAGGGTGGCGCCGGCGAAGATGGTGGTGCCGGCCCTGGACAGGAACACGGAACCCTTCTCCCACATGTGCACCAGCGTGCTCTTCAGCACCGGCAGGCGGTAGGGCGGCAGCTCCATCACGAAGGGGGAACTGGGTCCGTGGAACAGCGCAGACCTGAGGAGCCGGCCCATGAGCACCGCCAGGCCCAGGCCCAGGAAGTGCATGGCCACGATGGCCATCGCCGCCTTGATCGGCGTGAAGAAGGTGCCGGCGATGACGATGTAGACCTGCAGCCGGGCCGAGCAGGAGACGAGCGGGGTGACCAGGATGGTGATCAGGCGATCCTGCCGGCTCTCGATGGTGCGCGCGGCCTGGATGGCCGGCACGTTGCAGCCGCTGCCCATGATGAGGGGGATGAAGCTCTTCCCATGGAGCCCCATGACGTGCATGAGGCGGTCCATGATGAAGGCCGCCCGGGCCATGTAGCCCGTGTCCTCCAGGAAGGCGATGCAGCCCATGAGGATCATGATCACGGGCACGAAGACAATGACGGCGCTCACGCCGGGGATGACGCCGTCCACCAGGAGGCTGGTGAGCTCACCGGTCGGCAGGTGGTTCCCGGCGAAGGTGGACAGGGCCTTGAAGCCGTCGGCGATCCAGTCCTGCGGGATCTTCCCGAGGACGAAGGACACCGAGTAGACCAGCCCCAGGATGAGGATGAAGATCGGGATGCCCAGGTAGCGGTGCGTGAGGATGGCGTCCAGGCGGGCCGTGGGGCTCTTCCGGTCGTCCACCGCCTCGGTCGCCACTTCCTTCACCAGGCCGTGGGCGAACCCGTAGCGCCGCTCCGCCACCAGGGTGGCCCCGTCCTGGCCGAGGTGGTGCTCGAGGAAGGCCAGGCTCTTCGCCAGCTGCTGTCCAATGGCGCCCCGGGCATGGCTCCGGGCCAGGGCCACCTGGGCCGCAGGACTGCCCTCCAGCAGCTGAAGGGCCAGCCAGCGCGGGGGCATGGAGGCAGCCAGGGTCTCGTCCCGCCCGATCTCCCCCTCGAGCTTGCGGATCTCGCCTTCCAGATCATGCCCGTAGTCCACCGCGATGGACCGGCAACGCTCCGTTTCGCCACGCGCCAGCGAGGCCAGGAGCGACTTCAGCGCGTCGACGCCCTCCTCGCGATTGCCCACCGTGGCCACCACCGGGCCCCCGAGCAGGGTCTCCATGACCTTCAGGTCCATGTGGATGCCGCGCTTCTCCGCGTCATCCATCATGTTCAGGACGAAGGCCACGGGCTTCCCCAGCTCCATCAGCTGGGTGCTGAGGTAGAGGTTGCGCTCCAGGTTGGAGGCATCCAGGACGTTCAGCACCAGGTCCACTTCGCCCGAGGCCAGGGCCTGGGCGGCCACGCGCTCATCCTCGCTGCGGGCCGACAGGGAGTAGGTCCCCGGCAGGTCCACCACCTCCAGCTGCAGGCCCTCGTGCTCGAAGGTCCCGCTCCGGCGCTCCACCGTCACGCCCGGCCAGTTGCCCACGTGATGCCGCGCCCCGGTGAGGGCGTTGAAGATGGTGGTCTTCCCGCAGTTGGGATTCCCCGCCAGGGCGATGACCATCGGCATCAGGCCACCCGCTGGACGAGGATGCAGACGCTCTCCTCCCGCCGAAGGGACAGATGGTAGCCCTTGATGACGAGTTCCATGGGATCACCCAGGGGCGCCAGCTTCTCCACCCGCAGGCGGGCCCCACGGATGAACCCCATCTCCAGCAGGCGCTGGCGGATGGGTCCCTGGGCCTGCACCTGCACCACCTCCCCCTGGTCTCCGGGCTGGAGCATGCTGAGGGGGATTGATGGATTTTGAGTCATAGTCTCAACTCCGAATTCCAGTGTAACTCACCACTAGAGTGCAACAAGGCCGAAGTCGTGGGATGTGATCTGCGTCTAAACTGGACCCAATGCGCCCCTCCAGCCCCCTGACACTGCCCAATGCACTGACCCTGCTCCGGATCCTGGCGATCCCCTTTTTCGCCATCGCCCTCTGGTATGGGCATCACTGGCACGCCTTCATCATCTTCGCAGCGGCCGGGCTGACCGACCTGCTGGATGGATTCGTCGCCCGGACCTTCGACCAGCGCTCGGACCTGGGGGCGGTCATGGACCCCGCCGCGGACAAGCTGCTCATGACCACCGCCTTCATCCTCATGGCCTGGCGGACCGGGGGCATGACGGCCCCGATCCCCGTGTGGGTGGCCATCCTGGCCATCTCGCGGGACTTGGTGATCTCCTTCTACGCCTTCGCCTCCGTGGAGCGCCTCAGCGAGAGCACCTTCCAGCCCAGCTTCCTGGGCAAGCTCAGCACCGCCGCCCAGCTGGTGGCCGTGTCCCTGGGGCTGCTCTTCAACGCCCTGGGCCCGCGCCCCTGGATGGCGCACTTCTACCCGGCCATGTACTACCTGGTGGCGGCCCTGGTGCTGGCCTCCGGCATCCACTACTTCCTCCGCGCCAGCCACGTCCCCCGCTCCTGACGATGGAAGCCCGCTCCCGGATCCCCCTCCGCTTCGCCCTGGTGCTCGTGGCGGGGGTGCTGGCCCTGTGGCTGCTCCGGCGGGCCCTGGCCCCCTTCTTCCTCGCCATGGTGCTGGCCTACCTGCTCGCGCCGATCGTGGAAGCCCTCTCGGACCGCATCGGCCGCCGCTGGAGCGTGGCCACCGTCCTCCTGGGCTCCGCGGCGGGGCTGGCGGGGCTGATCGCGGCTGTGGCGCCCTGGATCGGTGGCCAGCTCCAGACCCTCCTGGCCTCGCTTCCCCGATGGAAGGCCGCCCTGGACGCGCGGTTCCTGCCCTGGCTCCAGGCCCATCCCGCCTGGCAGGCCCGGATCGACCGGGCGCTGGAATCGGTGGATCCCGTGAGCGTGGCCCAGGGACTCCGGGCCACCGGCGGCGGGGTGCTCGGCTGCTTCCTGGACCTGCTGGCCCTGATCCTCGTGCCCCTGATCCTCTACTACCTCCTGCTGGAGGGGCCGGAACTTGTGAAAACCGCGCGGGGACTGGTGCCACCGCGGCACCGCGAGCGCCTGGACCGCATGGCGCAGGCGATCCACCTGCGGCTGGGCGGCTACATCCGCGGCCAGCTGGCCGTGGCCCTGGTCATGAGCGTCCTCCAGGGCGCCGGGTTCCTCGTCCTGGGGGTGCCTTCCGCCTGGCTCCTGGGCCTGGTGGCCGGCTTCTCGAACGTCGTGCCCTACTCCCCCTACCTCACCGCCATGCCCGCCGCCGTGGTGCTCGCCTACCTCGATGGCGGCCGCGGTGGCCACCTGGTCCTGGTGGCCGGCGTCTTCTTCCTGATCCAGAAGATCGAGGGCTTCTACCTCACGCCGGTCTGGGTGGGCCGGGCCAGCCGCCTGCATCCGCTGGAGGTGCTGATCGCGCTCACGGCCTTCGGCTTCTGGTTCGGCGTGCTGGGGCTCGTGTTCGCCGTGCCCCTGGCCGTCGTCCTCAAGGTGGTGGCGGAGGAACTGATGAGGGACTACCGCGCCCACCCGTGGTTCGGGGATCCGGCCTGAGCCTGCGGGCGAAGGGGGATGCTAGACTGCTTGTTCCGCGTCGGGAGACGCCGAAGGAGCCGCCATGAGGAAACCCGCCCCGAAGGGGCCGAAGCCCGCGCCCAGGACCCAGAGCTCCGCTTCCAGGGGACCCCGGAAGCCCGCGGCTCCCACCGTGGGCCGCAAGCCCGTCGGCCCCCGGGGGACCGCCACGGCACGCCCTGCGGCCCGCCCCGCCGCCAGCGCCTCCACCGCGCGTCCCAAGGCCGCGCCGGCTTCCCGGAGGCCGCGAACCGCCGAGACGGGAGGGCAGGAGCGCCTGCAGAAGATCCTGGCCGCCGCCGGCATCGCCAGCCGCCGGGCCTGCGAGGCCATCATCCTCGACGGCCGGGTGCAGGTGAACGGCAAGACGGTCTCGGAGCTGGGCGCCAAGGCCGATCCCCGCCGGGACCAGATCACCGTGGACCTGATGCCCATCCATCGCGAGGCGCCGGTCTACATCCTGATGAACAAGCCCAAGGGGTACGTCACCACCGTGAAGGACGACCAGGGCCGGCCCACGGTCATGGCCCTCCTGAAGGACGTGCCGGGGCGCCTGTATCCGGTGGGCCGCCTCGATTTCAACTCGGAGGGCCTGCTGCTCATGACCAACGACGGCGCCCTGGCCCAGGTGCTCATGGGCCCCGAGCACGAGATCCCCAAGGTCTACCTGGTGAAGGTGCACCGCATGCCGAAGCCGGAACTGCTGAAGGAGTTCCAGGAGGGCTTCCGCCTCAGCGGGCGTCGCCTGAAGCCCTGCCACATCGAGGTGGCCGAGAAGGGCGACAACCCCTGGCTGAAGGTCACCCTCACCGAGGGCAAGAACCAGCAGATCCGCCGCATGTTCGCCGCCGTGGGCCACCCGGTGAGCAAGCTGCGCCGGGTGCAGTTCGGCCCCCTGGCCGATCCCCTGCTGAAGCCCGGCGCCTGGCGCTTCCTCCATCCCCAGGAGATCGCGGCCATCAAGAGCCTATAGGAGGGAGCTGATGATCCCCCCGTCCACCGCGAGGGTGGAGCCGGTGATGTAGGCGGCGCCGGGGCTCGCCAGGAAGGCCACGACCTCGCCGAACTCCCGGGGTTCGCCGTAGCGTCCGGCCGGGATCCGGGTGGCCTGCTCCGCCTGCACTTCCTCCATCGTCCGGCCGCTGCCCTTCGCGGCCTCGCCGTCGAGGAACTTCACACGGTCCGTGAGGATGCGGCCCGGGGCCACGCAGTTCACGGTGATGCCGTCCCTCGCCACCTGGCCCGCCAACGTCTTGGCCATGCCCGTCACCGCGGCGCGAAGCGAATTGGACAGGACCAGCTGGGGGAGGGGCTGCTTCACCGCACTGGAGGTCACGAAGAGGATCCTTCCCCAGCCCTGGGCCTGCATGCCCGGCACCACGCCCCGGGCGAGGCGGACGGCGGGCATCAGCAGGCTGTCGAAGGCCCCCTGCCAGGCGGCGTCGTCGAAGCCCATGAAGGGCCCCGGCGGCGGCCCGCCGGTGTTGGATACCAGCACATCCACGCGCCCGTGCAGGGAGAGGGCCGCCTCCAGCGCCGCCTGGACATCCGCGGCGCGGCTGAGATCCGCCACCACGGGGACCACCTGCCGTCCCGTGGCGCGGCGGATCTCCTCCGCGGTCCGCACCACCGAGGCCTGGTCCCGGCTGCAGATGACCAGATCGCAGCCCGCCTGCGCCAGGGCCTCGGCCGAGGCCCGGCCCAGTCCACGGCTCGCCGCCGTCACCAGGGCCAGCCGTCCCTCCAACGCCTGCGCCATGCCACACCTCCAGGGGGGCATTGTGGCAGCGGGTGCGCCCTACAGCGCCTCTTCCTCGAAATCCAGCATGTGCCCGCTCTTGCGGGCCTTGGTCTTGAGGTAGCGCAGGTTGTAGGGATTGGCCGCCAGCTGGTGGCGCTCCCGCTCCACCTCGATGCCCGCGGATTCCAGGGCGCCGATCTTGCGCGGGTTGTTGGTGAGCAGCTTCACATGCTTGATCCCGAAGAACTTCAGCATCTCCACCGCGCTGTCGTAGGTGCGCAGATCATCGGGAAAGCCCAGGGAGTGGTTGGCCTCCACGGTGTCGAGCCCCTGCTCCTGCAGGGCGTAGGCCTTGAGCTTGTTCAGGAGGCCGATGCCGCGGCCCTCCTGGCGGAGGTAGAGCACCATGCCCCCGTGCTCGGCGATGTGGCGCAGGCCCTCCTCCAGCTGCTGGCGGCAGTCGCACTTGAGGCTGCCCAGCACATCCCCGGTCCAGCACTCGGAGTGGATGCGCACGGGAATGCGGCGGCGGGCGTCGATCTCCCCGCTCACGATGGCTAGGTGCTCCTTCCAGATCG
>JAJYBX010000022.1 GCA_021778785.1 Acidobacteriota bacterium | reverse complement strand
CGCCAGCCACTCGCCCGTGGCCAGCTTGGGCAGGTACTTCGCCTTCTGGGCCTCGTTCCCGAAGTAGACGATGGGCAGGGTGCCGATGCTGGTGTGGGCCCCGTAGCTGGTGGAGAAGCTGGCCTGCCGGGCCATCTGCTCCAGCACCAGGAGGGCCGTCGTCTTCTCCAGGTCCAGGCCGCCGTAGGCCTCGGGGATCTCGATGCCCAGGATGCCCAGTTCCCCGGCCTTGCGCAGGAGGTCGCGGGTGAGGTCCAGGTCCAGGTGGTCGATGGCCTCGTCCCGGGGCATGATCTCGCCCTCCACGAAGTCCCGGGCGGCCTCCGCGATGGCCAGGGCCTCCTCGCCGCAGTCCTCGGGGGTGGCCTGGGGCAGGGAGCCGGCGGGATGGAAGAGGAAGCTGCCGCCCTTGACGAGCCGGGCCTCACTGATGACCATGGGGTCCTCCATGCCCAGGATGCTACCCGGGGTCAGGACCCGGGGTGCGGACCTCCGTCACAAGTCAGCCCCCCTGCAGCAGCCGCTTCTGCCCCTTGGGATGGTTCAGCACGATCTCCTTCACCCGGTGGATCCAGCCCGGACGGCCTCCCGGGTCCAGGCGCTCGTGGGGGAGGTTCCGTTCCGCCAGCAGGTCGTCCACCAGACGGTCGATGGATTCGGCGAAGAAGGTGTCCGTATCCCGGACGCCGTCGGCGGCGATGGCGCCGGAGAAGGGCACCTTGAAGAGCAGGTCGTAGCTCTTCATCCAGTGCTGCATGAAGCGCTCGATGGGCTTCTGGCGGCCGAAGGCGAACATCAGGTAGGCGTAGTTGTCCAGCACGCTGCGGTCGCAGACCACCACATCATGCTGGCTGGCGGAGCGGATCTCCTCGGCCATCTGGGTGAGGAAGATCCAGGTCTGGGCCTCGAGCGAGGTCTTCTGGTTGATGGGCAGGGGCGACAGGCGCGCCACCTCCTTCACGATGTCCGCGTGGATGCCCTCCCGCTTGAGGGCGCCGGCCAGCTCATAGCAGAGGGTCGTCTTGCCGACGCCGTGGGTGCCGATGAATGCCACTTTCATGTCGTCAGTATCCCCGGGGCGCGCCCTCGGCGGATGTGCCCTTCATCAAGTCGAGGCAGGTCCCGGGTCTCCGGAGCCTTCCGGCGGCCGTCGGGCCTTGATCTCCGCCCGGAAGGTCCGGGTGCAGTCCGGGCAGAGCCCGTGGGTGAAGGTGGCGTCCGTGTGCTGGGAGAGGTAGGACTCCAGGGTGCTCCAGTAGCCCTGGTCGTCCCGGATCTTCTTGCATTGGCCGCAGATGGGGAGCATGCCGCCAAGGGTCTTCACGGCCGCCAGCGCCTGGGTCAGCTCGGCGATCAGCCGTTCCCGCTCGGCCTCCATGCGCTTCCGCTCGGTGACATCGCGGGTGACGCCCTGGAAGCCGAGCAGACGCCCGTCCTGGCCCCACACGATCTGCCACTGCGCCTCCACCTGGATCTCCCGGCCGTCCCTGCAGGGCACCGTCACCTGCAGGAGGTCGTGCTCGAAGGGCTGGGAGCCCGGGGACAGCGCGCCGGCGGCCTCGATGCGGCCCCGGATCACCGAGGGGTGGTGCTGGGGCAGGGCCCGCCGGGCGGGATCGAGGGCCATGAACGCCTCGGGCGTCCACCCGCGCTGCTTCAGGATGGAGGGGCTGATGTAGGTGAGCGCTCCCTGGGGGTCCAGGGTCCAGACGACATCCAGGGCGTTCTCGGCCAGGAGGCGGAACCGGGCCTCCTCCTGGGCCAGCCGCTGCTGGTCCGCCTGATGCCGCCGCCAGGTCGACCGGGTCTGCCAGGCCATGCCTGCGGAGAGGGCGATCAGGCCGAAGACGGCGAGGCCGGCGACCCAGGCCTCCTGGCGCCATGCCCGGAGGTACTCCCGCTGGCTGAGGGAGACCAGGAGGTAGAAGGGCGGGTCGGGCACCCGGAGGAAGGTGTAGGTCCGCACCTCGCCATCCAGCCGCGAGCGGGTGGTGAAATGGCGCAGCCGCTGCCCCGACTGGACGGCCTTCAGGTAGTCGCCTTCGATTCCGCTGTTCCCGATCAGCTTGTCGAGGCCGGGGAGGGCCGGCGTCCTGGCCAGCAGGGCGAGGTCCGCCCCGCGGAGGGAGATGGAGCCCCGGCGCCCCACGTCGATCAGGGAGAGGCGCTGCCCCAGGTTGTCGAGCGGAAGGCTGGCGAAGACGATGCCCGTGAAGCTTCCATCGGGCGCATTCAGCCGCCGCGCCAGGACCAGGACCCAATTCCTGCTGAAGCGGCTGAGGATGGGGCTGGAGACGAACAGGCCGGCCCCGGGATGGTTCTTCAGATACTGGAAGTAGTCCCGGTCGTCGATGGCGCCGTCCGCATCGACCCCCTTGGGGGAGCGGCCATGATCCACGCGGCCCAGGGCATCCGCGGTGCGGAGGCCCCCCAGCAGCGGCACGCGGGGGAACTGGGCCTGGATGCTGGCCTCGATCCTGCCGCGGCGGTCCGGCAGGTCCCGGCGTTCGGCCTCGTCCTTCACCCCGAGGAGGACCAGGTCGATCTGGTGGATCGTGGCCAGCAGGTTCTGCTCGAGGACCTCGCCGAGGTTCCGGGTGGCGACCTGGGCCTGCTCGACGTACTGGGCGCGGCTCCAGCTCAGCGTCCACCCGGCGAAGGCCACCAGGAGCAGGTCGAGGATGGCCACGCCCCAGACCAGGGAGCGGGGGGAGCGCATCCCGGTCACGGACGCCTGGGCAGGGAGGGGGGTCATGCCGGCTCCGGAGGTTTCAGGGCCTTCCCCGCTCAACGGATCGGGCGGGAGGGGGGATGAGGATTGTCCGGATCAGAAAAGGCTCTTGCCATCCATCACGCCGGGCTGGGGCAGGCCGAAGAGCTTCAGGAGGGTGGGGGCCACGTCGCTGAGGGCGCCGCCGGCGTGGAGCTGGCGGCCCTCGAACCCGGCGGCGACCAGCACCGCGGGCACGGGGTTCAGGGTGTGGGCGGTGTGGGGGTTGCCGGCCTCGTCCCGCATGCACTCGCAGTTGCCGTGATCGGCCGTGATGAAGAGGGCGCCGCCCGCCTCCAGCGTGGCCTCGGCGATGCGGCGCACGGCGTCGTCGATGGCGCCGCAGGCGCTCACGGCGGCGGAGAGGTCGCCCGTGTGGCCGATCATGTCGGGGTTGGCCAGGTTGCAGACGAGGAAGCGGTAGCCGCCCGTGCGGATGGCCGTTTCCAGGCCGCGCACCACGTCGTGGAGGCTCATCTCCGGCTGCAGGTCGTAGGTGGCCACCTTGGGGGAGGGCACCAGCCGCCGGTCCTCGCCTTCGAAGGGCGCCTCCCGGCCGCCGTTGAAGAAGTAGGTGACGTGGGCGTACTTCTCCGTCTCGGCGGTGCGGAACTGCTTCCAGCCCTGGCTGCTGACGAGTTCGCCCAGGATGAGGTCCAGGCTCTGGGGGGGGTAGGCCACGGCGAGGTAGGGATCCAGCTCGAGGTCGTAGGCCGTGAAGGTGACGAGCTGCACGGCGGGTCGGTGCCTCGGCGTGAAGGCCGAGAAGGCGGGATGCACCAGGGCGTGGCACAGCTGGCGGGCCCGGTCGGCGCGGAAGTTGAAGTACAGGACGCCATCGCCGTCCGCGATGGGGTGGAAGGCGTCCAGGCGGGTGGGGGACACGAACTCGTCGGTCTCGCCCCGGGCGTAGGCCGCGGCGATGGCCGCCAGGGCATCCGGGGCCGAGAAGGCGGCCTCGCCGTCCACGAGCAGATTCCAGGCCTGCTCCGTGCGCTCCCAGCGCTTGTCGCGGTCCATGGCCGTGTAGCGCCCGCAGACGGACCCGATCGTCACCAGGGGGCAGTCCCGCAGCTGGAACGTGAGCCACTGCAGGTAGCCGTCGGCGCTCTTCTGGCCCGTGTCCCGGCCGTCGGTGAAGGCGTGGATCGTGGTGGGCACGCCCTCGGCCTGGGCCCACTGGGCCAGGGCCACGAGGTGGGTCTGGTGGCTGTGCACGCCGCCGTCGCTCACGAGGCCCAGGAGATGGAGCCGCTTCCCGGAGGCCTTGAGGTCCGCCAGCAGGCCGCCGATGGCCTGGTTCTCGCGGAAGGTGCCCCGGCGGATGGCGGCGTCGATGCGGGTGAGCTCCTGCCACACCACGCGGCCGGCGCCCAGGTTCATGTGGCCGACCTCGGAGTTGCCGAACTGGCCTTCCGGAAGGCCCACGGCCTCGCCGCCGGTCTGGAGCTGGGTGGCGGCGTAGGCGCGTCGCAGGGCGTTGAAGTGCGGCATGCCCGCCACGAAGGTGGCGTCGAAGGCGTTCCGCGGCCCATCGCCGAAGCCGTCGAGGATGAGGAGGGTGACGGGGCCTGGGATCATGATTTATTCATCCCCAGAGGTGATTGGGTCCTGCTCCACAAGTCGTACAATCCTACCGATAAGCAATTGCTTTCTTGAGTTGATGAACTGTTTATAGATATCTTTACTGAATGGGGTTGAAATTATATCGCAGTCGATCAAATGCTTTTGAAGATCGTTATTGTTTATTGCTATTTTACAAATCGAAGTATCTTTTAGGTAATAATCAGGAGCTTTGTTTTTAATTATTTGATTTGTTTCTTGTAAAATGGGTGTTCTGTTTGATATTTGATTGGCTTCTTCGCCTTTAATCCCATGCGATGCCAAGAGACCTTTGGGATAAATATGGTGATCTTCTATAGAGTTCCATGAAGCTTGATTTCCGCTTCCAACAAGGGTTCGATCTTTGCCAAAATCACACGGAGATGTGGAAAGTATAGAAGACATTATTCCTAGATATATGGAATTATCTACTCTGGCTACATCATCGAGGATGTTGTCGAAGAAGCTGAAATTTTTAACGACCTCAGGTTCGTTTGTATCATTATCTAGCCACCCTGAATCATCCGTCCATTCTTTGACAGTTCGAACCGTGCTGGAATCAGGGGAACCTGAAAAGTAAGAGGAAAATATGCATCTCCAGTACCATTTTTTTAGTTTTTTAACCTGCGGCTCATTCCCAATCCATTTTTTATGGCTTGTTATTACGGCTAAGGGTGGAATAATGTCCTTTTGCGGGATAAATCTAAGAGATACTGCACCAAGCTGTGTGGATAATAGCTGTAGAGCCGACTCTAGGGCTGCAACAGCTTTCCCCCATTGCAACTGAATAATCTCGGCTGGAAGGGTTAACAGCTCGGATCGTTTGCATTGACGGTTATCCATTAAAGCTATTATCTTGGGCAGCGCTATCGGGCAAATCTCTTCTCCCTCGGGATCAAAATGATTAATATAAACATTTTCTTCGATTGCCGATAGCAGTTCTTCTCTTAGCTTGAGGCCTTTGGCGTAGCATCTCGCAACAAGAAGATCAAAAACGGTTAGTCGTTTTCCAGTTGTGTTGATGGTCTCAAAAACTGTGCAGATGACTTCAGATGATGCATCACGCCTAATTTCTTCATAATGAACTTGATACCCAGTTATTCGTTCGATAAATTTTTTAATAAATTCTGCCTGGATGTTTGATCGCCGACCAAATTCTAATTTTTCTCCATTCGATTTGGAAAAAGAGTAATCAGAAAGCCATTTGCTGTAGTCGGTTCCACGGGGATACCCGAGTATAATATCTAATGGAAAAAGCCCGAGGCTCATTTCGTCGGCGGAGGTTTTTATTTTTTGTTCCACTTCTTTCTTTGGTTTGAACGTTAAAAACTCCTCTACTCTTGAACCCTCGATTTCTGATCTTTCATTTGTGTTAAGAGCAGAATATTTTTCAAAATCAAAGTAATAACGCCCTGGATTTTTTGTACTCGTTATTGAGTTGATAAATGCTCTATAACAGCTTGTTATACGTTGTTGACCATCTAAAATTAGGACCAAATCTTTATTGGCCTCTGTTGAATTTGTTACATCTGGTGCACCATCTAATGATTGATATGCATAACCCGCATTGTTTTCCATGAATAATAGACCCCCAATGGGGTAATTATTTAGCAGAGAAGAGAGAAGTTTTAAGACGTCAGATGGCTTCCAGACGAATTCACGTTGAAATTCTGGCAAAACAAGCTTGCCGTTGTGTGCCTTGTCAAGAAGCTCTTTTAACGGCAATTGAGGCATTACAAGCTCCTTTTAAAACGCTTAATGCTCATGATTGTTGTTGCATAGATTAAGGTTCAGTGTTTTTTTGGCGCTCGCGGCGGAAGGCCTCGGCCAGGATCTTCTCCATGGCCTGGTTGCGCAAGGCGTCGGCCTGCAGGTGGGCGCGGCCGCCCTGCCAGAGGGCTACGGCCAGCAGGGCGGCCTCGCCGAGGAGGGCCGCGGGGTGGCGGGGGGCGAGGAAGGCCGTCAGGATCGCCGCCAGGGCCAGGGCGAACCAGGCCCAGGACACCCGCTGGGCCCGGGTCTTGGCGGCCATGATGGCCTCCAGCTCCCGGGTCAGTTCCGCGTCCTCGGCCTGGCTCACGGCCGGCCCTTCCCCGCCCGGTCCCGGGCCTTCAGGCCATGGGGCAGGTCCGCCTCGGTGACGAAGCCGATGGGCCGTTCCCGGGGGGCGCCCTCCACCTCCTCGCCCTGGAGGACCTTCAAGACCATCTCGAGTTTCTGCTCCAGGGCCGTCACGCGGATGGAGAGCTCCGCCTGGGCGGTGAGGAGGTGCCGGACCTCGGCGAAGGCGGGCAGGAGGACGAGGAGGGCCGCCTCCTTCCCGGGCACCAGGCCGGTGAGCAGGGCGGCCCCGGCCTCCGTGAAGGCGAGCACCGGCGCCTCGGGAATCCGCTGCCGCTCCTCGGCGGTGAGGTGGAAGACCAGGGTCTCCGGGAAGCGGTCGGGGTGGGCCTGCACCAGGGCGGCCAGGGCCTTGGTCTCGAGGCCCAGCTGGTCCGCCAGGGCCGTGTCCGGGATGGCCGCGGCATCGCGGAGCCAGAGCAGGCGGGAGAGGATCTCGACGGGGGCGGCCATGGGCTACCTTTTCGGCTGGAAGCCGATGGGTTTCTTCGGAGGCAGAGGTGGTTCCATCAGGTCCCGGAGAGCCTGGAAGACGACGCGGAACTGCCCGTCGTATTTCTTTTCCAGGGCCTCCAGCTTGCGGGCGAGGTCGGAATGGGATGCCAGCATGCTCCGGAGCTGGGTGAAGGCCCGCATGATGGCGATGTTGGCCTGGATGGCCCGCTCGCTGTTGAGGACGCTGGAAAGCATGGCCACGCCCAGTTCGGTGAAGGCGTAGGGCGGGATCCTGCGCCCCCCCCAGGAACTTGAGATCACAGTCTGTGATTTCAAGTCGGCCCACTCCTGGGCGGTGAGCTGGAACATGAAATCGTCCGGGAATCGCCCGGCATTCCGCTTGACGGCCTGGACGAGGGCCCGGGTCTCGACACCGTAAAGGGCCGCCAGGTCCGAATCCAACAGCACCCGTTCGCCCCGCAAGACGAGGATGGCATGGAGAATCCGCTCGGCCGGAAGGGCCATCAGGGCACCTGCTCCCCGTGGGGATGGGACAGCAGGTAGAGGACGGCCATGCGCACCGGCACCCCGTTCGTCACCTGGTCGAGGATCAGGTTGTTGGGGCCGTCGGCCACCTCCGAGGTGATCTCCAGGCCGCGGTTGATGGGACCGGGATGCAGCACCACCACGTCCTTCCGGGCGCGGGCCATGCGCTCGCGGTTGAGCTGGTAGTAGCGGCTGTACTCGCCCTGGCCGGGGATGTAGGCGCCGGTGCCCCGCTCGAACTGGGCGCGGAGCATCATGACGACGTCCTGCTGGGGCAGGATGGCGTCCAGATCGTAGCTGATGTCCACCGTGGGCCAGGTGGCCTGCATCTCCCGGGGCACCAGGGTCGGGGGGCCCACCAGGGTGACCTTGGCGCCCATCCGGGTGAGGAGCCAGAGGTTGCTGCGGACCACGCGGCTGTTGCGGATGTCCCCCACGATGGCGACCCGCAGGCCCTGCAGCTGGCCCAGCTTCTTGCGCAGGGTGTAGGCGTCCAGGAGGGCCTGGGTGGGGTGCTCGTGGGCGCCGTCGCCGGCGTTCACGATGCTGGCCTTCATGTGCCGGGCCAGCAGGGCATGGGCCCCGGGGGCGCTGTGGCGCATGACGATCAGGTCGGGGTGCATGGCCTCCAGGTTCAGGGCCGTGTCGATGAGCGTCTCGCCCTTGTTCAGGCTGCTGGTGTCGGCGTCGAAGTTGATGATCTCGGCCGACAGCCGCTTCTCGGCGATCTCGAAGCTGTTCCGGGTGCGGGTGCTGTTCTCGAAGAAGAGGTTCACCACCAGCTTCTTGCGCAGGGCCGGGACGATCTTGATGTCGGGCCGCTCGCAGACCTCCTCGAAGGCCCGGGCCTGGTCCAGGAGGGCCGTGATGTCCCGGGCCGACAGGGGTTCGATGCCGAGCAGGTGCTTGTGGGGGAAGGTGTAGCGCTCGGCGGACATCAGCAGGCCTCCACGGTCACGCGGTCCTCGCCGTCGATCTCGCGCACGCGCACGGCCACCCGCTCGCCCTTGGCCACGTCCACCCGGATGCCGGCGAAGTCGGCCTGGATGGGCAGTTCCCGGCCGCCCCGGTCCGCCAGGACCAGCAGCAGCACCCGCCGGGGCCGGCCATGGTCGAGCAGGGCGTCCAGGGCGGCACGGACCGTGCGGCCGGTGTAGAGCACGTCGTCCACCAGCACCACGGTGCGGTCCTTCAGGGTGAAGGGGATCTCCGTGGGCCGGACGATGGGGCTGCCCACCATCTCCGTGAGGTCGTCCCGGTAGAGGGTGATGTCCAGGGCCCCCACGGGCACGGGCCCCCCCAGGACCGCCTGGAGCAGGGTGCCCAGGCGCTCGGCCAGGGGCAGGCCCCGGGAGCGGATGCCCAGCAGGACAACCTCCTCCCCGGGCTGGAGCTGGGCCACCAGCTCACCGGCCAGGCGACGGAGGACCGCCTCCATCTGGCCGGAGTCCATGGGGCAGGGGCCTGGGGCAGCGGGCATGGAACCTCCGGGGGCGCCCTGGCGGGGGGCGCGTATCCAGGAGATTCTAGCCCAGCCTGGCCCGGGACAGGCCCGGTGCAGGATTCAAGTCGGGACCGCGCCCCTCCGATGCCCCTCCTGAGGAAGCCCCGCATGTCCCAGGAACGCCGACAGTATCGAAGAATGCCCCTGGAGGCCACCGTGAGCTTCCAGGAGCTCAGCTTCCACAAGGGGGAGGACCCCTCCCAGAGCAGCTACAAGGACGTCTCCGTCGGTGGCCTGCTGCTGGAGTCCTCCCGGGCCTACCCCCTGGGGACCCTCCTCAAGCTGGAGATCCGGGTCCCCGGCTGGGGCCGCTTCCAGAATCATTTCGGCCCCGTCCAGGAGGCCGACAGCCGCCCCCTGGTGGCCCTGGGCATGGTGGTCCGGGTGGAGCAGATGGACCCGGGGGGCTTCGAGCTGGGGATCAAGTTCCAGAACGTCTACCCCGATGACTTGGCAGCACTGATGAAGTTCGTGGAAGCCTCGGCTTCCTCCCCCCAGTAGCACGACCTGACTCGACCTTTCCACCCAGGAGGCCCCCGTGAAGATCCTCATCGTGGATGATTCCTCGACGATGCGGCGCATCATCATCAACACCCTGTCCCGCATCGGCTACACCGACGTGGTGGAGGGTGAGAACGGCAAGTCGGGCCTCGAGAAACTGGGGCAGGGCGGTGTCGAGATGATCATCACCGACTGGAACATGCCCGAGATGGACGGCCTCGAGTTCGTCAAGGCGGTGCGCGGCCAGAATCCCGCCATCCCCATCCTCATGGTGACGACCAACGCCGCCAAGGAGGACATCGTCGAGGCCCTGCAGGCCGGCGTGAACAACTACGTGGTGAAGCCATTCACCCCGGAAACGCTCAAGGAAAAGATCGAGTCCCTCCTCGGGTAGGGAGCAGCCATGGACCAGTCCGAAATCGACGCCCTCCTCGCCGGTGGGGGCAAGGCCCCCAAGAAGCCGAAGGTGGCCAAGGCGGCTCCGGCCCCCGAGGCCGTGGCCGCGCCAGCCCCGGTGCCCGCGCCGGTGGCCCCCGCGCCCCAGGCCGCACCCCACACCGATGGCAGCGGCCATGTGATCGCCGAGCTGGACACCGTCACCGCTGTCACCGAACGGGAGTCCAACAAGGTGATGGACCAGCTGGACATGATCAGCCAGCTCGTCTCCCGCCAGCAGAAGCTCATCACCGACATGATGCGCCACGAGGGGGCCCAGTCCCCGGGGGTCCAGCAGGCCATCCACGAGGTCATGAGCGCGGGAAAGGAGATCCAGGACAAGGTCTTCGAGGCCATGGATCTCATGCAGTTCCAGGACATCACCCGCCAGAAGCTGGAGCGCATCGTCCACCACCTGCGCCAGATCCACGACTACATCGTGGACCTCCTGGGCACGGGCCTGAAGAGCGATGCGGAACGCGCCTCCATCAGCCACACCATCGCCCAGACCGGCACGACCCCCGACGAGAACAAGGCCCACGCGGATTCCGTGATCGAGGCCTTCAAATCGCAGAAGAAGGGCTGATCCATGTCCGCCGAGTCCTCCCAGGCCCTCCTGGCCAGCGAGCTGGTCCCTTCCGGCCAGCTGGTGACCTTCACCCTGGACGGGGTCGAATTCGGCCTGGACATCGACCGGGTGCAGGAGATCACCCACCGGACGGATGTCACCCCCGTGCCCGGGAGCCCCAGCTTCATCCTCGGCGTCATCAACCTCCGGGGCCTCATCATCCCCGTCATCGACAGCCGCATCCGTTTCCATCTGGCCCCCCAGGAGGCCACCGCCAAGACCCGCATCATCGTGTTGCGCATGGCCACCGGGCCCACGGGCCTCCAGGTGGATTCCGTGGCCGAGGTGGTCAAGCTGGAGGACCACACCCTGCGGGAGACCCCCCCGCTCGTGGCCGGCATCCGGGCCGAGTACCTGGCGGGCATGGTGACGGTCGGCACGCGGCTCATCACCCTGATCCACCTGGAGAAGCTGCTGGACAGCGCCGAGCTGAGCCGGCGCAGCCAGCTCGACGAGCTCAACCTGGCCGGCGCCCTGGGCGGTGGCGAGGAGAGCGTCGAGGAGATCGAGGAGGACGGCAACCCCTATGTGACGTTCCGCCTCGGGGCGGAGTCCTTCGGCATCGCCCTCCACCAGGTGGAGGAGATCGTCGAACTGCCCAACGTCACCAAGGTGCCGGATGCTCCGGAATACGTGCTGGGGGTGATCTGCCTGCGTGATCAGGTCCTGCCCCTGGTGGACCTCGCGGAGATCCTGGCCATCGAGCAGGGGGAAGCGGAGCGCCGCCGGGAGATGGTGGTGCTGCTCTCGTTCGGGGCCGCCAAGATCGGCGTGGTGGTGGACGAGATCCAGGAGATCCTCCGGGTGGAGGAGGAGCAGATCCTGCCTCCGCCCCAGACCCTCTCCGACCTGGAGCGGGAGCACCTGGAGGGCATCCTCCTGCTGCCCGGCCGCATGGTGAGCCTCATCAACGTGCTGAAGATCATCACCGGCGACGACCAGGAGAAGATCGCGGCCATGGGCCAGGGCCTCGGCCTGACGGACACCCGCGCCCAGGAGACCGTCCCCTCCATGGAACTGGTGGTCTTCCGGCTGGGGCCGGAGAGCTACGCCCTCCGCCTCCACGAGGTGCGCGAGATCATCATGGTGGGCCAGGTCACGCCGGTGCCCCGGGCGCCGCAGTTCGTGGATGGCGTCATCAACCTCCGGGGCGAGGTGATGCCCGTGGTGGACCTGCGCACGCGGTTCGGCCTCGAGCGGGTGGAGGCCACCTCCATCTCCCGCATCCTCATCACGGCCATCGGCGGCGTCTTCACGGGATTGGTGGTGGACGCGGTGGAGGAGGTCCGCCCCGTGGAACTGCAGCGGTTCGGTCCGCCCCCTGCGGTCACCGCCGTGGGCGCCAACCGCTACATCGAGAAGGTGGCGCGCATGGACAATGGGATGATC
>JAJYBX010000435.1 GCA_021778785.1 Acidobacteriota bacterium | reverse complement strand
TTGCAGTGATAGCAGCGGTCCCCGGCGTTGGCCCGGTAGCCGGGCCGGTCCGACTCCCCGGCCTCGATCTCCCGCAGATCCGCCCCCAGCAGCCCGGCCAGGGCATGGGCCTCCGCGCGCTCGTCGGCGGCCAGGGCCGGCCCCACCCCCAGCAGGGCCGTGGTGGGGACGCCCAGCCGGAGACAGGCGGCCAGGACGACGGTGGAGTCGATCCCGGCGGAAAAGCACACATAGGCCCGGCGCCCGTCCAGGCGGGCCCGAAGGGCGTCGAGCAGGCGGGTCTCCAGGGCGGCTGCGTCCATCCCTCCAGTGTGTCACCATCGGGACCCGAACCAAGCCCGCAGAAGGAAACCCATGCGCCGACCCCTCCTGACCGCCCTCCTGATCCCGGCCGCCCTGCTCTCCCTGGCCTGCAGTTCCAAGCTGGAAAAGAACAAGGCCGAGGAACTCCTCGCCAAGGCCTACCCGGTGGTGGTGCCTGTCCCCGTGCCCGGACTGGCCGCCGCCGAGAAGGGGAGCCCCGAGGCCCTGCGCCTCCAGGCCCTCAAGGAGAACCTGGACCGGAGCGGCTGGTTCGACATCGCCAGGGCCGACGACGGGAACCGGGAGACCTACACCTTCCGCCTGAAGGCGGACGCGCCGAAGACCATCACCGCCGCCCCGAAGGGCTTCCGCATCCCGGCCGCCGAGGCGGTCTTCGTGCGGGCCCTGCGCATGGAGCCCACCCGGGAGGGCGCCCGCGTGACCTACCAGATCCGGCTGGCGAACCCCACGGCGCAGTTCCCCCTGTTCCAGGCCCTCCATCCCGACGTCGCGCTGGGCGCCATGAAGGAGCGCCACGCCACCTTCGAGCGGCACGGTGGGCGGTGGGAGCTGACGGGGACGGACGAATCCTTCCACAAGGCGGATTGAGGCAGTCGTTACAGGTTCGTCACTTGGGGCGTCCGGGCGGGTCCGGTAGCCTGGAGACCTCGAGGTCACATTGGAACAGCACAGCCGCGCCTTCCGCTTCCGCCGGTTCCTGAACTGGTTCCCCCTGGGCCTCACCTACGCGGCCATGTACATGGGCCGCTACAACTTCAACATCGTGAAGGCCGACATCGGGCGCATGTACCACCTGGACATCGCGCAGATGGGCCTCATCGCCACCCTGGGCTTCTGGACCTACGGGCTGTCCGTGGCCCTCACGGGGCCTCTGGCGGACCGCATCGGCGGACGGAAGGCCATCCTCTACGGGGCGTTGGGAGCGGCGATCCTGAACCTCTCCGTGGGCCTCATGTTCCTGGGGGGCTTCACCGCCAAGCTCATGGTCAGCATGAGCCTGCTCTGGAGCATGAACATGTTCTTCCAGAGCCTCGGCGCGCTGTCCGTGGTGAAGGTCAACAGCACCTGGTTCCACGTCGAGGAGCGCGGCGTCTTCGGCGGGATCTTCGGGATCATGATCTCCTCCGGCTACTTCTTCGCGGTGTCCGCCGGCTCCTTCATCCTCAGCCACCTGGCCTGGTACTGGGTCTTCCTCGTCCCCAGCCTGGCCATGGGCCTCATGTTCCTCGTGGATCTCACCCTTGTGCGCAACCGTCCCAGCCATGCGGGCTTCGGGGACTTCGACACCGGCGACGGCTCCCGCGCCCAGGATGCCGAGGACGCGCCCCTGCCCCTCCGGGAGCTGATACGGAAGGTCTTCCACAACCCGATCATCGTGTCCCTGATCTTCGCGGAGTTCTGCACGGGCTTCGTCCGCCAGGGCGTGATGCTCTACTTCACCGAATACCTCAGCGCCGTGTACGGCCTGTCGAACCGGTCCGGCCTGTACTGGTGGACCGGCGTGGCCTTCATGCTCGGCGGCATCTTCGGGGGGCTGCTCTGCGGCTGGATGAGCGACAAGCTCTTCCAGTCCCGCCGCCCCCCGGTGGCCTTCCTCTTCTACCTGGTGCAGGTGGTCATGCTGGGCCTGCTGGGCGCCTCCCTGGGCCACGGCACGCACGGCGGCCAGATCTGGGCCATCGCCCTGCTGGGCCTCACCGCCATGTTCATCTTCGGGGTCCACGGCATGCTGACGGGCACCGCATCCATGGACTTCGGCGGGCGGAAGGCCGCCGCCACCGTGGCCGGCGCCCTGGACGGCATCCAGTACATCGGATCGGGCCTCACGGGCTTCGGCCTGGGCTACATCCTCCAGACCCACGGCTGGGACGGCGTGGCCACCGCCGGCCACACGCCCACCAGCGCCTGGGTCTGGGTGGGGAGCATCATCCCCTTCAGCCTGGTGGGGGCCTTCATCATGACCCGCCTCTGGCATGCGAAGCCCAGCGCCGGGGCGCACTGAAGTACATCTGATCCACAGATTCCACAGATGACCCAGATTCAAATGCCAAGGGAATCTGTGTGAATCGGTGGAATCTGTGGATGAAGTCTTTTACTTCGCCAGCTGGTCGAAGGCGGCCTTGAGGCCGTCATGGATGGCCTTCACGTCCTCGGGCTTCCACAGGCTCCGGTCCTCGC
>JAJYBX010000434.1 GCA_021778785.1 Acidobacteriota bacterium | reverse complement strand
CGCAGAGGCCGACATCAAGGTGGTCCAGGCCATTCGGGCCAACGACCGCATCGTCAAGGCGACGGTGGTGGAGGCCTGATCTGGGCTGATCACCTGCGCAGAATCGGGCGGCCCTGCCGCCCGATTCTGCGTTAGGAATGATTCTGGGAGGGACCGATGCCTGAACGCTGCGGGTGGTGCGGGGAGGATCCCCTCTACGTCGCCTACCATGACGGGGAGTGGGGCGTCCCGCAGCACGACGACCGCCGCCTCTTCGAGAAGCTGGTGCTGGAGGGCGCCCAGGCCGGCCTGAGCTGGATCACCATCCTGCGCAAGCGGGAAGCCTACCGGGAGGCCTACCTGGGCTTCGATCCCGCGAAGGTCGCGGCCATGACGGATGCCGACTTGGAGACCCTCCTCCAGAACCCGGGCCTCGTGCGGAACCGCCTGAAGATCAACTCCGCCCGGGAGAACGCCCACGCCTTCCTGGCCGTGCAGCGCGAATTCGGCTCCTTCGACACCTACCTCTGGTCCTTCGTGGGCGGGGTGCCGAAGGTGAACCACCCCCGCACCCTGGCGGACGTCCCGGCCGTGACACCCGAGGCCGAGGCCCTGAGCCGGGCCCTCCGCAAGCGCGGGTTCAAGTTCGTCGGTCCGACGATCATGTACGCCTACATGCAGTCCCTGGGGCTCGTGGACGACCACGTGGCCACCTGCTGGCGGCGGGCCGGAGTCGCCGGGAAGGGGCCGGGCCGGTAGACTGGAGGGCCCGGAGTTCCCGTGTCGAAGCCCTTCTACCTGACGACGCCCATCTACTACGTCAACGACCGGCCCCACATCGGGCACACCTACACGACGGTGCTGGCGGACGTGATCGCGCGATTCCACCGCATGCTGGGCGAGGACGTGCGCTTCCTCACCGGCACCGACGAGCACGGGCAGAAGGTGGAGAAGGCCGCCGCGGCCCGGGGCATCGCGCCCAAGGCCCTGGCCGACGAGGTGGTGGCCAACTACACCGACCTTTGGCAGCGCATGGGCATGACCCACGACCGCTTCATCCGCACCACGGACGCCGACCACCACGCCATGGTGCAGGGCTGGTTCGAGAAGCTGCTGGCCACGGGGGACATCACCAAATCCACCTACAAGGGCCTCTACTCCATCAGTGACGAGGCCTATGTCACGGAGACCCAGGCCAAGGAACTCCAGGCCCAGGGCCTGGCCCACCAGTTGATCGAGCTGGAGGAGGAGACCTACTTCTTCAAGCTGAGCGCCTATCAGGACCGCCTGCTGAAGCTCTACGCCGACCATCCGGAGTTCGTCCAGCCCGACTTCCGGTTCAACGAGGTGAAGCGCTTCGTGGAGGGCGGGCTGCAGGATCTCTCCATCAGCCGCACCAGCATCACCTGGGGCATCCCCGTGCCCGGCGACGCCAAGCACGTGGTGTACGTGTGGTTCGACGCGCTGCTGAACTACCTCACGGGGCAGGGCTCAGCCTGGCCCCCGGACCTCCAGCTGGTGGGCAAGGACATCCTGCGCTTCCACGCGGTGTACTGGCCCGCCTTCCTCATGGCCATGGGCCTGGAGCTGCCGAAGACCATCCTGGCCCACGGCTGGTGGCTCATGGGCGAGGACAAGATGTCCAAGAGCAAGGGCAACGTCGTGCGCCCCGACACCCTGCTGCGCTTCGGCAACGACGCCCTCCGCTTCTTCTTCCTGCGCGACATGCAGGTGGGCCACGACCGCGGCTTCAGCTTCGAGGGCTTCATGGACCGCCTCAATGCCGACCTGGCCAACGGCCTGGGGAACCTGGCGTCGCGGACACTGAGCATGATCCAGCGGTACCGGGACGGTCGGATCCCGGCCCTACCGGAGGCCCGAGACGGCGCCACTCGGGCCAAGGAGGACCTAGGCAAGGCCGTCTGCCTCCAGTTCCCGGAATCCGCCCGGCGCAACGACTTCAATGGCGCCCTGGACCTGCTCTGGGACTACCTCCGGGGCCTGGATGGCTACATCGTCGAAAAGCAGCCCTGGGTCCTCGCGAAGGATCCGGCCAAGGCGGACGAGCTCGATGCTGTCCTCCACCTGCTCTGGCAGGCCCTCCGCATGACCGCCGTCCTGGTGGCTTCCGTGATGCCGGCCATGGCCCAGGACCTCTGGACCCAACTCGGAATGACCGGGCAGGTTGCGGACCAGCGTATCGACCAGACGACCTGGGATGCCGTGGTGCCCGAGCGCATCGGCACCATCCAGCCCCTCTTCCAGCGCATCGACAAGGAGAAGGAAATGAGCGAACTCATGCCGCCCGAGGCCACCCCCGCCACCGAGGCCAAGCCCGCCCTGGACGTCCCGGAGCTGCGGGAGACCATCGACTACGACACCTTCGCGAAGACGGATCTCCGCGTGGGGAAGGTGCTGGAGGCGGAGCGGGTGCCCAAGAGCGACAAGCTCATCAAGATGCGGGTGGACCTGGGCTTCGAGCTGCGCACCATCGTGGGCGGCATCGGCAAGGCCTACGCCCCTGAGGACCTGGTGG
>JAJYBX010000433.1 GCA_021778785.1 Acidobacteriota bacterium | reverse complement strand
GGGCCTCGTGGACATCCAGCTTCTCCGGCGCCAGCCACTCCACCCCTGCGCTGAAGCCGTAGGCCCCGCACTGGCTGGCCAGGCCGCAGAGGCGGTTGCGCATCAGGGACCAGACCGGCCCCCGCTGGGCCAGGCGGTCGTTGTCGTGGGTCTCGCTGTAGTGCACCAGGGGGCCCAGGCGCGGCGCCTGCCGGAGGCAGTGGTCCAGGTAGGCCGACACATCGGCCGGGGCGTGGTTCTGGAACAGCTCCGAGTAGGCCCACTGCATCCCACCCTCGCCCAGCAGCCGCTCCGTGGTCTCCCAGGCGCCGCCCAGGCCCTCCAGGAGGAAGAGGGCCTCCGGGAATTCCCGGCGCACCCGCGCCCCGAGGTACTGCCAGACCTCCAGGGGCACCATGTAGCCCGCGTCGCAGCGGAAGCCGTCCACCCCGCGGCGGCACCAGGTGAGCAGGGATTCGGCCACGGTCTCCCAGAAGGCCGGCGGCCCGCCCGACAGTTCCGCCAGATCCCCCCAGGTCACACCCCAGGCGCCGGGGCTGTGGAAGTGCCCGTCGGGATCGCGGAGGAACCACTCCGGATGGGTCTCCATCAGCCGCGAACCCCAGCCCGTGTGGTTCACCACGATGTCGAGGAGCAGGGTGCCGCCGCGGAGGTGCACGCCGTCCGCCAGCTCCCGGAACTGGTCCACGGCCGTGGTGCGCCGGTCGAACTCGACGAGGGCCGGATCGATGGCGGTGAGATCGAGCTGGGCGTAGGGGCTGCCGAAGCGGCCCATGCGGGCGAAGGTGGTGGGCACGGGACCCACGGGCAGCAGGTGCAGGATGCGGCAGCCCAGGGTGTCGAAGATGTGGGGCAGGCAGGCCGCCAGGTCCCGCAGGGTGCCCGAGGGCGGGATCACCGTCATCCCCTGGGCGTCCAGCTCCGCCCAGGTGGCCTCCCGGGCCGGATCCCGCGCTTCCCGCAGGGCGCGGCCCGCGCCGAACATGCGGGGGAAGGCGCAGTACACCAGGTTGGCCGTGCGCAGCCGGTCCGGCAGGACGCTCACCCCCAGATCGTCCCCTTCTGGCCAGTGCTGGCGTCCGCCCGGGTCCAAAGCGTAGGCCTTGGCGCGGAAGTGGCCCGTCTCCGTGAGGGCCAGGTCCAGGGACCAGCCGCCCTCCTCCGCGTGGAGCGGGAGGTCCCGCCAGGCGGCCCCGGCGAAGGTCCGGGCCTCGGGCAGGGTGCCGGCCAGGGCGAGGATCTCCTCCCGGGCCCGCACGCCGCGGGTGAGGTTGGTGCGCAGGAAGGCCCGCCAGCCCGGCTGGCCCGGCGCGGGATGGGCGAGGTCCACCCGCAGCCGGTCCCCCACGTAGCGCACCGCGTGGTCTCCTGGGACCGGTGTCATGGCGGGTCGGAGCACGGCTCACCCGGGGACGTGCCCCATGGTAAGCCCCCGGAGACGCTTCCGCAGGTTCCTGCGATTGCGGGTTCCCGGTCCCGGGCCTGCGGGGCAGAATGGTCGCACCATGCCCAACGCATCCAATGCCACCCTCGAGTCGCTGCTCGCCGAATGCCGCAAGGTGATCGTCGGCCAGCCCCTGCTGCTGAACCGTCTGCTCGTCGCCCTGCTCTGCCGGGGGCACGTGCTGCTGGAGGGCCTGCCGGGCCTGGCGAAGACCCGCACCATCAAGACGCTGGCGGCGGCCAGCCACACCACCTTCCGGCGCATCCAGTTCACGCCGGATCTGCTGCCCAGCGACGTGGTGGGCACCCTCGTCTTCGATCCCAAGGCCCTCACCTTCACGCCGAAGAAGGGGCCCGTCTTCGCGAACCTGCTGCTGGCCGACGAGATCAACCGCGCGCCCTCCAAGGTGCAGGCCGCCCTGCTGGAGGCCATGGAGGAGCGCCAGGTCACCCTGGGCGAGGAGAGCTTCCGCCTGCCGGATCCCTTCCTCGTGCTGGCCACCCAGAACCCCCTGGAGCAGGAGGGCACCTTCCCCCTGCCCGAGGCCCAGATGGACCGCTTCCTCTTCAAGCTGCGGGTGGACTACCCCAAGCACGAGGAGGAGATCGAGGTGCTCCGCCGCGCCCACCTCACGGGCGACGAGGTGCGCCCCGTGGTGGATGGCGTGGCCCTGCTGGCCGCCGGCGCCCAGGCGGAGCAGGTCCGCATGGACGAGGCCATCCGGGCCTACATCGTGCGCCTGGTGCAGGCCACCCGCCCCGGCCACGGCAAGCCCTGGAAGGGCAAGGAGCAGCTCCGCTGCGGCGCCAGCCCCCGGGCCTCCCTCGCGCTCCAGGCCTCCTCGCGGGCCCTGGCCTTCCTCCAGGGCCGCGACCACGTGCTGCCCCAGGACGTGGTGGACCTGGCGCCGGACGTGCTGCGCCACCGCCTCCTGCTCACCTTCGAGAGCGAGGCCGACGGCGCCACCACCGACCAGGCCATCGCCCAGCTCCTCCAGGCCGTGCCCCGGCCCTGAGCCCGGCCCCAGATCCCCTCACCCACCCTCCGGAGACGCCATGGCGACCCGCACGACCCCGAAGCGCC
>JAJYBX010000432.1 GCA_021778785.1 Acidobacteriota bacterium | reverse complement strand
TCATGCCGGGGCGGAGCTTGTCCAGATCCTCGCGGCTGCCCTTCAGCAGGACCTTCACCTTGTAGAGGTTGGCGTCCGTGCCCGTGCCCTCGGTGCCCGTGGCCACCTCGATGACGGTGCCCTGGAAGACGGTGCCGGGCAGGGATTCCACGTTCACCTGGGCGGTCTGGCCCACCTGGGTGCGCACCACTTCGCTCTCGTTGACCTTGATCTCCGCCTGCATCTCGCTCATGTCCGAGATGATCATCAGCACCGCGCCCGGCAGGTTGCTCATGCCCGGGATGGCCGTTTCGCCCATCTCCGCCTTCAGGCTGGTCACCTTGCCGGCGATGGGGGCCCGCAGGGTGGCCTTGGAGAGCCCGTCCTGGATGGCCTTGAGGTTGGCCTCGCTCTGGGCCACGTTGGCCTTCGCCGACTGGTAGGTCAGCTCGGCGCTCTCCCGGTTCAGCTTCTGCTGGCGGTAGTCCTCATCGGAGACGAGGCCCTGCTGGCGGAGGGCCTCGAAGCGGCCGAAGCTCTCCCGGGCCCGCTGCATGGCGAACTGGAGCCGGTTGGCGTCCTTGCGGGCCGCGTCCAGGGCCGCGGCGGCCTGGGCCACCTGCTCCCGGAGGCGCACCTGGTCGATGGTGACGAGCAGGTCCCCCGCCTTCACGTCCTGGCCGTCCTTCACGTGGATGGCCTTGATCTCGCCCGCCACCGAGGTGCCGATGTTGATCTGGGTCTTGGCCCGGATCTCCCCCGAGGCCGAGATGGTCTCCCGGATGTCGCCGCGGGAGACCGCATCCCAGGAGTAGGCGCTCTCGTCGTCCCGGCTGCCGCCCATGGCCACGCCGACGGCGATGAGGAGGATCAGGGCGGCGCCGCCGAGGAGGAGGAACTTGGTTTTGCGGGAGGCCATCTACCGGGCTCCGAGGGCCCGGCCGCCCAGGGCCACGAGCACGGCCACGGCCACGCAGATGATCGCCCCGCCCGTCTTCATCCGGGTGATCTTCCGCAGGGCCAGGTAGGTCAGGGCCACGTCGGCGATGTAGAAGAGGTCCAGGCCGTAGAGCAGGGCGTGGAGCTTCAGGTTCTCGACGTGGAGGAAGTAGCCGAGGGAGGTGGGGGCGATCTTCTCGGGGGTGAGGCCGCCGATGGGCTTCAGCAGGCAGATGAGGGCGATCAGCAGGATCTGGGGCAGGCGCACCAGGCCGGGCACGGCGGCCACGCTGAGGGCATGGAGGTAGCTGGGCTTCTCGCCTTCCGCCGCGCTCTTGGCCACCAGCCAGTAGAACAGGGCGGCGACGAGGATCACGATCATGGTGCCGAAGAGGGCGCCCAGCACGCCGAAGGGCATGATGAACTTCTTCTGCATCTCGATGATGGTGTCGATCTGGGCCGAGGCGATCTGCGGGTTCCGCTCGAGGACGGGGCGCAGCATCTCCTCCACGTCCACCTTCAGGCCCCAGATGACCGTGAGGATGACGCCGGCCGCGGTCAGGGTGCCGGCGGCCCAGCCCCAGCTCGGGGCCTGATGAAGCTTCTCGAAGAGCGCGGAGGGCTCCGTGAACACCCCCACGATCTGGTCCATCAGGCCGGGGGCCTTCGATTTGGGGGCCTGGGGCTGTTCGCCGTACAGGGAGGGGTTCGAGTCGGTCATGGGGACCTCCGGGGATTCCACGGTAGATGAGGGATGGGTCCATTGTCCCACCAACCCGGCCAGCGGTCGGATTCTTCCGCCGGGCGGTGGAGGGGGCTGGGTGGTCGGATCCTGACGATCCGTCAAGGCGTTCGGGGGATTGGGTGCCGGGGTGGGGGGTGGAGGACTAGAATGGGCCCTTCCGGCCCTCGAGGCCCATTGGAGGTTCCATGGCCACCGTCGCCGCCAAGTCCGAAGCGCTCATCCAGCAGGAAAACCAGTACGGCGCCCACAACTACCATCCCCTCGACGTCGTCTGCACCAAGGGCGAGGGCGTCTTCCTCACCGACGTGGACGGCAAGAAGTACATGGACTTCCTGGCGGCCTACTCCGCCGTGAACCAGGGCCACAACCACCCGCGGATCGGCGAGGCCATGATCGCCCAGGTGAAGACCCTGGCCCTCACCAGCCGCGCCTTCCGCAACGACCAGTTCCCCCCGCTCCTCGAGAAGCTGTGCAAGCTGACCGGCTTCCAGAAGGCGCTGCTGATGAACTCCGGGGCAGAAGCCGTTGAAACGGCGATCAAGGCCATGCGCAAGTGGGCCTACGACGTGAAGGGCGTGGAGTACGACAAGGCCGAGATCATCGTGGCCGACGGCAACTTCCACGGCCGCACCACCACCATCGTGGGTTTCAGCACGGATCCCGACAGCACCAGCAAATTCGGTCCCTTCACCCCGGGCTTCAAGATCGTGCCCTACGGCGACCTGAAGGCCGTGGAGGCCGCCATCACGCCGAATACCGCCGCCATCTTCATGGAGCCCATCCAGGGCGAGGGCGGCGTGGTGATCCCCGCCAAGGGCTTCCTGAAGGGCCTGCGCGAGCTCGCCGACAAGAACAACTGCCTGTTGGTCCTCGACGAGATC
>JAJYBX010000431.1 GCA_021778785.1 Acidobacteriota bacterium | reverse complement strand
CTCGGGCGTCGGGGCCTTCGAGAGGCCCAGGCGGCGGGCCACGCGGAAGATGTGCGTGTCCACGGCCAGGGCCGGCACGCCGAAGGCGTTGGCCAGCACCACGTTCGCGGTCTTCTGCCCCACGCCGGGCAGGGCGGCCAGCTCCGCCGGGTCGGAGGGCACGCGCCCACCGTGGCGGGCCATCAGGGCCTGTCCGAGGCCGATGAGGTTCTTCGCCTTGTTCCGGAAGAACCCCGTGGACTTGATGAGGGCCTCGACCGCCTCCTGCCGGGCGACCGCCAGGGCCGCCGCGTCCGGGAAGCGGGCGAAGAGGGCCGGCGTCGTGAGGTTCACGCGGGCGTCCGTGCACTGGGCGCTGAGGATGGTGGCGACGACCAGCTGGAAGGGGTCGGCGTGGTCCAGGGCGCACCTCGCGTCCGGGTAGGCGATGCGCAGGCGGCGCTGGATCTCGACGGCGGCGGACTTCGGATGACGCATGGACTCAGCATAGGCTGCCGGGGCCCGGGGCACCCGCCGGAGCCGGTAGAATGGGGGGCGAGGTGCTCCATGCCGTCCACCCTCACCGGAAAGCTCGATTGCCAGGAAACCGCCCAGCATTACCTGCGGCTGGTGAAGTCCAATGTCCAGAAGCTGGGCTTCGCCCCTGGCCTGGGCGTCATCCTGGGCACGGACGATCCGGGCAGCGTCACCTACCAGCGTTGGCTCATGAAGGACTGCGAGGATCTGGGCATCGCCGCGGCGGACCTGCGGGTGCAGAACGGCATGCAGCTGGTGAAGCTCCTGGCGCGGCTCAACCAGGACGAGAAGACGCACGGGGTCTTCATCTTCTATCCCCTGCGCTATCCCGAGATCAAGGACGACGAGGTGATGGATCTGGTGGATCCCGGCAAGGACATCGAGGGCCTGCACGCCATCAACATCGGGTTCCTGAACAAGTACCGGAAGCGGCTGGACGACGGCTCCCAGCACCGCTGCATGACGCCCTGCACCGCCCGGGCCATCGTGAAGACCCTCAAGCGCGGCTTCGGCGATGCCTGGCTCACGGGCAAGACGGTGCTCGTCATCAACGACAGCCTCCGCATCGGGCGGCCCCTCACGGCCATGGTGGCCAACCTCAAGGCCACGCCCATCCTCTGCCACGCGAACACCAACAAGGCGCACCTGGAGGGCTTCATCAGGATGGCCGATGTCATCGTGAGCGCCGTGCCGGCGCCGGGGTACCGGATCCCCACGGACTGGATCAAGGACGGCGCCCTCTGCTTCGACCTCAGCGGCGACGGCAACTTCGACTACGAGGCCCTGGATCGCCGCGGCATCCTCTACACCGACACCACCAAGAACAGCGTGGGCAAGGTCACCCGCGCCATGGCCCTGCTGAACCTCACCTACGCGGCGGGCGTGGAGTAGCCTCCGGCCGCTGGCAGCGGAGGTTCAGAACCGGACGGTGAGCGCCAGGCCGAGGCTGCTGCGGCGCTTGACGCCCCAACCCTCGCCGAAGGGCCGTTCGAGGTGCTCGCCCTCCAGGCTCACGGCCCAATGGGGGTGGAAGGCCCAGCCCACCCGCAGGCGGGGGCCCAGGAAGGGTTTCTCTCCGGGGGGCACCTCCCCCACCACGCCGAGGCCGGTGAACAGCCCGTTGAAGGTGGCGTTGGCGTCGGCCAGGAGGCGCACGGAGGTATCGCCGTCGTCCCAGTGGCGCAGCCCAAGCCCTGCGCCCAGGTGGAAGACCGCATGATCGGGCCCCTGGCTGAATTGGAACTCCGTCCAGGGGACCGTGAATTCCACGGCCGTGGCCCTTGGCTGGCGCACCAGGGAGACCATGGTGGCCTGCGCCTGGAGGAGGGCTGGGGCGCCGGCCGCGAGGCAGAGGGGGATCCAGAGGGGAAGGCGCATGGTCTGGATACCTCCCGGGAGGGGAGGCGTTTAGCGCACGTTCCCCCGCCACTCGGAGGCCAGCAGCCCGTACACGGCGTGGTCCACGAAGCGGCCGTTCACCCACTCGGCCTGGCGGAGGGTGCCCTCGCGGCGGAAGCCCAGGCGCTCGGGGATGGCGCGGCTGCGGCGGTTGCGGAGGCCGGCGCGGATCTCGATGCGGTTCAGCGCCAGGGTCCGGAAACCGTGGCGCAGGAGGGCGGCCACGGCGGCGGTCATGAGGCCGCGGCCCTCCGCCTCCCGGGCCAGCCAGTAGCCGAGGGCGCCGCTGCGGTTGGGCTGGTCGATCCAGTTGAACCCGGCCACGCCCACCAGGCGGTCCTTCCACCAGAGGCCGTAGGACGCGCCGAGGCCGGTCCGGGCCTGGGCCCGCATCCGCAGGATGTAGAGCCGGGAATCGGCCGGGGAGCGGTTGGCATCGGGCCAGGGCAGCCAGCGGCGCAGGCGGGTGCGGTTGGCGTCCACCTGCTCGAAGAGGGCCCGCGCATCCGCGAGGCGGAGGGGGCGCAGCTCCAGGCCGCGCCCGGCTTTCAGCGCCCCCGTCGGCATCAGCGCCCCGCGGGATCCTGCTGCGCCGCGGCCCGCCCCGCGCGCCAGAGGACCAGCAGCTGGTCCAGCAGCTCGC
>JAJYBX010000430.1 GCA_021778785.1 Acidobacteriota bacterium | reverse complement strand
GAGGAGGAGATCGGCCCCTTCCTGGCCATGGAGTACGTCGAGGGCAAGAGCCTGGGCAAGCACATCAAGGAGAAGGACCTGGACCTGGAGACCAGCGTCCGGGTGCTGGTCCAGGCCAGCCGGGCGTTGCGGGCCGCCCACCGGCGGGCCATCGTCCACCGGGACATCAAGCCCGACAACATCCTGCTGAGCGAGGAGGGCCGGGCCAAGCTCATGGATTTCGGCATCGCCCGCACCCTGGGGCACATGGGCCTGATGCCCGAAGGCCCCCTGGATCCCGATCTGCCGCCGGAGGGGGAGGACACGGGCTACGCCCAGACCCTGGCCCTGCGGCTCACGGTCACGGGCGACTTCCTGGGCTCCCCGGCCTACGCGCCGCCGGAGGTGCTCAAGGGCGGGGAGGGCACGCCGGCCTCGGACCGCTACAGCTTCGCCGCCACGGCCTTCGAACTCCTCACGGGCCAGCTCCCCCACCCGGGCAGCGGCCTCACGGAGATCATCATCCACATCCTCCAGGATCCCGTGGCCATCCCCCCGGATATGCCGCCCCAGCTGGCCGCGGTCTTCCGGCGGGCCCTCTCCGTGGATCCCGACGACCGGCACACCACGCTGCCCGAGTTCATGGAGGAGCTGATCGACGCCCTGCCGGGCCCGGCCCACCTGCGGGCCAAGCTCTTCGGCGCCCTCACCCAGGAGGACGATGCCAGCGGCATGGTCTCCGTGAGCCGCTTCCGCGCCTCGGAGCAGGCCCCCCTGGCGGCGGCCCAGGAGACCACCGATGCCCGCCTGCGTAAGAGCCAGCCCGTGCGGATCGACCTGGCGGAGGATCCGGTGGAGTCCTACCTGACCACCCGGCGCACCCACTTCCGGACGCCGGAGGAGGGCACGAACTGGGTGCGCGTCCTGAAGTGGGTGGTGCTCCTCTTCCTGCTGCTCCAGCTCTTCTGGTGGCTGGCGCCGGCCCTGGCGAACTTCAACTGGAACGGGTAGGGCCTGTTTTCAAATTGGGTGTGAGCCGCGACGCCGGCCAGCCGCGCCCATGGCAAGGCGCCGACCGCGGGGCGATGCGGGACATCGTTCAAGGTCGGCAACGCCGCCAGGGGTGCGGCTGGCCACGTCCCGAAGGGCAAGGGGCGGCGCCCGGCGCGGTGCTGCGTCAAGCTCCTCGCCGATAGTGCCGCTATCGCCTTCGTCGCTTTCCTGGCCCCGCTTGGGCGGCGCCCCTTGCGCGGCCGCACCCCAATTTGAAAACAGACCCTAGGGTTCAGCTCGCCAGGGTCCGCATGAGGATGAACACGGCGCCGTTCCAGCAGCCGTGGACGAGGATGGAGGTCCAGAGGCTGCCCGTGCGCCGCATGGCCAGGCCCAGCACCAGCCCCAGGGCGCTGAGGGTGGGCAGCCCCAGGGGCTGGAGGTGGATGGCCCCGAAGAGCAGGGCGGAAGCCAGCAGGGCCCAGGTCATGGACCAGCGGCGGGCCAGCACGGGGAGCAGGAAGCCCCGGAAGAGGGTCTCCTCGAAGAAGGGCGCCAGCCCCGCCACCACCAGGAACATGGCCACGGTGGGGGCCCAGCCGCTCAGGCCCCGGAGCAGGTCCACCAGCTCCCGCTGGGGCGCCT
Organism: Acidobacteriota bacterium; assembly: GCA_021778785.1. GTDB lineage: Bacteria > Acidobacteriota > Holophagae > Holophagales > Holophagaceae > Geothrix. Next base: position 941 of record JAJYBX010000430.1, on the reverse strand, counting down.
GGTCCGATTTGAGGAAGGGGCCGAGCACCATGGCCAGGCCCATCACCAGGGCCACCGCCAGGCCCAGGAAGGCGGGCGCCCAGGCCAGGGCCCGCTGCGTCGGAGGCGGGGTGAGGCGGCGCCACAGCTCCCGGAAGGAGATGCCCTCCGCGCGGCAGAGGAGGGCCAGGCCCCCGGCGGCGTGGAGGCCGTAGCCCAGGGGGACGGCCAGCCAGCGGGCCTGGGGGAACGGCGCCACCAGCAGGGCCGCCAGGTTCCCGGCCAGGAAGAAGAGCAGGAACCAGGCGAGCAGCACCAGGGCCGCGGCCCGGCCCGAGAGGCCCCATTCCGGCAGGGGCTGCGGCAGGGGGGCCTTCCGGGTGGCGATCAGGTAGATGCCCACGGCCACGCCGGCCAGACCCAGGCCCGTCACCAGGAGGCCGAAGGCCCCGAGGGCCGCCAGCCGCAGGAGCAGCGCCTCCCGGGCGGCCGTCCGCTGCGCCTCGCCGTTCCCGCCTTCGCGGTCGGCGAGGCGGGAGGCCAGCATCGCGGCGGCGTAGCCGTTCCCCAGCCGCTGCCGCAGCTCCGGGCCCTGGGCGGGATCCGGCAGGGGCCCGTGATCGTAGGCGGCGGCCCAGGCGGCGCGGAAGCGATCCCCCCAGGGACCCTGGGGGGCCCGGGCCAGGTCCCGGCCCGTGGCGGGATCCCCGGCCTCGGCCGCCAGCACGGAGAGGAGGGCCCGGTCCCAGGGTTCCTTGAGTTGGGCCTGGGCCCCGGCGAGGCTCGTCCCCCGCAGGGGGAGCCGGGCGCCCAGGAGCCTGGGCGCGGAAAGCAGGGGCTCCATCATCCGGCCCTGGAGGCTCGCGCGGTCTGCGGGTCGCCCGGCCCGGGCCTGCTTGGTCATCAGGGTGAGGCTCGCCGCCAGCAGGGCGAGGAGGGCCATGAGGGCGATGAGGGGATCC
>JAJYBX010000021.1 GCA_021778785.1 Acidobacteriota bacterium | reverse complement strand
GAAGGGCCGGTGGTAGGGAGGCCGGGGCATTGAACTGGAAGGGTTTCCCCGGGCGGCCGGTGGTGGGCGCCACCGGCGTCTCCAGGTTCCCGAACGCGAGGTCCGCCCCCTCGAACAGGGGCACGAGATCCGCCCACAGGGCCGGAAAGCCGCCCCCGTCCTCCGCCTCGGCCCGCTTCACATCCTGGTGCATCATGATGTCGCCCACCGCCACCAGCCGGACCGAGGCCGCGGGCGGTTCGGGGCCGCCAGCCGCCAGGGGCATCCCCAGCGACAGCAGGCCCGCGAGGCCGAGGGCGCGCCGGCTCAGGCCCATTCCTCCGGGCCGTAGTAGACCTCCACGGGGAGGCCGGGGAAGTGCGAACGCACGCCGGCCGCGATGGCGTCCAGCTGGAGGCGCCGCAGGGGGCGGGCCTCGGGCTCCGGCGTGGGCCGGGCAACGGTGTAGAGCTGGAGCGCCTGGATCCGCCCCCCGTTCCGGATGATGTGCTCCAGGCGTCCACAGTAGGCCGCCAGCTCCGCGGTGTCGGGACCCTGGCCCTGCCAGTTCAGGAAGAGCGTCTGGATCACCGTGGGCCAGCGCCGGGCCGTGGCGAGCAGGTTGTCCAGGACGCGCTGGAAGGGGATCAGGCTCCGGGAGATCTCGCGGTAGTAGGCCTCCGTGCCCGCATCCAGCTTGGCCCAGATCTCGCCCTGGTTGGCCATGAGCGTCTCCAGGCCTTCGACCACCTCCGGCGCCTGGAGGCGGCTGGAATCCGTGATCAGCACCAGCTTCACCAGGTCCAGGCCCTGCGCCCGCTTGAGCCGCGCCACACGGGCCACAGCCGCCGCGAATTCCCGGGCGGTGGTGGGCTCCCCGTCCCCACTGAAGGCGATGTCGTTGAGCCGGCGCTGTTCCGGTCGGGCCGAGTCGAAGGGGGGGATGCCGTAGAGCTCCCCGCTGGTGGCGAGGTCCAGCAGCAGCCCCAGTTCGCGCTCCATCTGGTCGAGGTCCAGGTCCTGCCGCCGTCCGGGGGCGAGGCGATCGACCTCGCAGTACACGCAATCGAAATTGCAGACCTTGTCTGGATTCAGGTTCACACCCAGGCTCACCCCCCGGCTGCGCCGCGAGATCACGGGATAGCAGTAGTCGAAGTCCCGCCAGACGCGCCGGTGGTCCAGATGGGCCTGGATCAAGTCGGTCACGCGGCACCTCCTGTACCGCGCCCTCCGGGCTTCGGCTCCGCCAAAGTGACCCTCCGCTCCTGCTGCATGCTCATCCGAACAGCATACGCCCGATCAGCCCGGGATTTTCCGCCCGGACTGCCGCGATTTGCGGGCCTCGTGCGCCTGGTTCGCTTCCTGAACCGCCTCCACCTTCCAGAGGATGGGTTCGGACTGGCCTTCACCATCCACGGCCACCATCACGAACTCGCCGCTGGTCACGTCGCGATGCGAGTCCGTCACGGGGGCATACACCTGCACCTCGATCTGGATGGTGAGGCTGGTGCGGCCCTGGTGCGAGATGGTGGCGTAGAACTCGATGATCTCGCCGGGCCGCACGGGACTGTGGAAGATCAGCTCGGACACCTTCAGGGTCACGAAGCGGCGGTTGCGGGACATCAGGGAGGCCGTGATGCCCGCCACCATGTCCATGCGCGCCATCATGTCGCCGCCGAACAGCGTGCCGTTGAGTCCGATGTCCTGGTCCAGGACCATCTCCCGGGAGATCAGCATGGGCCCTCCAGCTCCAGCATAGGCCCTACCAGGCCCGGGAGGCGACGAGGATGGCCACCACGAAGCCGCCCAGCGCCAGGGCGGCGGAGAGCAGCCGGGGCCCGGCCAGACGGGTCCAGATCAGCGTCCCGCTCAGCGTCATGAACACCAGCCCGCCCGCGAAGCAGTCGGTGAGGAGGATCCAGCCGGCCTGGCCGCCTTCGGCCTTGTGGAGGCGTTCCAGGGTCTCCACCAGGTTCGCGTCGCCCCGCTCCAGGTCCACGGTGCGGTTGCCCGGCAGGTAGGTGGCCCGCGCGAAGTGGGCATGGCCGGTGACCATGACCATCCACTGCTCCGCCGCCTTCACCTCCTGGCCGCCGAAGCGGGCGGGCCTGGGCGGCAGCACCCGCCAGCGCACACGGCTCATGGGCACGCCGAAGCGCGAGGCCAGGGTGCCGGCGAGTTCCTCGATGGTGGCGGGCGGCTGGTCGAGCTGGATCTGGACCTTGTGCTCCTCCACCTGCCCGGCCTCGATCTTCATCACGGCCCGGTGGTTCTGGAGGAAGCCCGTCAGGCCGAACAGGAGGCCGAAGGCGGCCCCGCTGAGCCCCACCCAGGCGTGGAAGCGCCGGAGGTTGCGCAGGAAGGCCCCACGGCGGGAGTCGGGGCGGGAGGCGGTGGTTGACGTCATGACAGCCATCATGGGGCCGGCCGGCGGCCTCCGGGAAGATGCAAAAAGGACGGCCCCCGCGGGGGCCGTCCTCGGTGGAACCGGGCCGGATCAGCCCTTGAGCCGCTCGGCCAGGGCCTTGCCCATGTCGGCAGGGCTCTGCACCACGGTGATGCCCGCGGCGGTCAGCGCCTTCATCTTCTCGGCGGCGGTGCCCTTGCCCCCGGAGATGATGGCGCCGGCGTGGCCCATGCGGCGCCCCGGAGGGGCCGTCTGGCCGGCGATGAACGCCACGACGGGCTTCTTCATGTGGGCCTTCACCCAGGCGGCGGCGTCTTCCTCGGCGCTGCCGCCGATCTCGCCGATCATGATGACGGCGTGGGTGTCGGGGTCGTTGTTGAACATCTCGAGCGCGTCGATGTGGCTGGTGCCGCTGACGGGATCGCCGCCGATGCCGATGCAGGTGCTCTGGCCGATGCCCAGGGCCGTGAGCTGGCCCACGGCCTCATAGGTGAGGGTGCCGGAGCGGCTGACGACGCCCACGTGGCCCTGCTTGTGGATGCGGCCCGGCATGATCCCGATCTTGGCCAGTCCGGGGCTGATGATGCCGGGGCAGTTGGGGCCGATGAGCCGGCTCTTGGGGTAGTTGGGGAGGACGCGCTTGACCTTCACCATGTCGAGGACGGGGATGCCCTCGGTGATGCAGACGACCAGCTCGATGCCCGCGTCGAGGGCCTCGAGGATGGCGTCCGCGGCGGCCACGGGGGGCACGAAGATCATGGTGGCGTTGGCGCCGGTCTTGGCCACGGCCTCCTTGACGGTGTTGAAGACGGGGAAGCCTTCGATGTCGGTGCCCCCCTTGCCCGGTGTCACGCCGCCCACGACCTTCGTGCCGTAGTCGCGGCAACCCTTGGCGTGGAAGAGGCCCTCGCGGCCCGTGATGCCCTGGACGATGAGCTTGGTGTGGTTGCCCACGAGAACTGCCATGTCATACCTCGCGAAAATGGAATCGATTGGGTTCCGTGGTTGGACTATTTGACGGAGGCGACCACCTTCTCGGCGGCGTCCTTCAGGTCGGCGGCGACGATGAGGTTCAGCCCGCTCGCGGCGAGGATCTTCTTCCCTTCCTCGACATTGGTGCCTTCGAGGCGAACGACCACGGGCACCTTGATGCCGATCTCCTTGGCCGCGTTCACGATGCCGGAGGCCACGATGTCGCAGCGCATGATGCCGCCGAAGATGTTCACCAGCACGGCCTTCACCGACTTGTCCTGCAGGATGATGCGGAAGGCGTTCTTCACCGCATCCTCGGTGGCGCTGCCGCCCACATCCAGGAAGTTGGCCGGCGAGCTGCCCTCGTACTTGATGATGTCCATGGTGGCCATGGCCAGCCCGGCGCCGTTCACCATGCAGCCGATGCTGCCATCCAGCTTGATGAAGTTGAGGTTGTACTTGCTGGCTTCCACCTCCTCTTCCGCCTCCTCGTTGAGGTCGCGGTAGGCCAGCACATCCGGGTGGCGGACCAGGCCGTTGTCATCGAAGCCGATCTTGGCGTCCAGGGCGGTCACGTCCCCCTGCTTGGTCACCACCAGCGGGTTGATCTCGACCATGGAGCAGTCCTTCTCCACGAAGAGGCTGTAGAGGTTCTGGAGGAACACCACGCCCTTCTTGAAGGCATCGCCCTCGAGCCCCAGGGCGAAGGCCACCTGGCGGGCCTGGAAGCCGGAGAGGCCCAGGGCCGGATCGATGGCGACCTTGACGATCTTCTCGGGGGTCTTCTCGGCCACTTCCTCGATCTCGACGCCGCCTTCCGTGGAGGCCAGGATGGTCACCCGGCTGCTGGCGCGATCCACCAGGAAGCTCAGGTAAAGCTCCCGCTCGATGTCGATGGGCCTGGAGATGAAGACGGTGCGGACCTTGCGGCCCTCGGGACCGGTCTGCTTGGTGACGAGCTGCATGCCGATCATGGCCTTGAAGAGTTCGGCGGCCTTGTCGGGATCGGTCGCGAACTTCACGCCGCCGCCCTTGCCGCGGCCACCGGCATGGATCTGGGCCTTGACCACGCTGGCGCCACCGAACTCCTTGGTGATCATGCGGGCCTCTTCGGCGTCCTGGGCCACCTTCCCGTCCGGCGTGGCGACCTTGTACTGCCGGAGCAGTTCCTTGGCTTGGTACTCGTGGATGTTCATGCTGACTCCCGAAAGGGCCGCCGACCGGCGTCCGCACCACCCCCCAGTCTAGCGGGCCCAGCGCAGGCGCCGAACCCCCAACGCTGTGACCCGTGGCATCCTTTGGGCAGCCCGCGGAGACCCCATGGCCCAGCTCGACAAGCTGCTGTCCCACCTCGTCCCCAAGGGGGGCGTGCGCCTGCGGCTCCAGGCGGACCGCAAGCCCTGGCTGGAACTCCGCGCGGGCGGCACCCTGGATCTCCTGCCCAATCCCCTGCCGGGCGTCATGGTGGACGTGCTGGCTGCGGATGTGGTTCCTCCCGAGCTGAAGGAAACCTGGCAGAGGGATGGAGAGGTCAAATTCGAGTATGAATTCGGCGGCTACGCCTACCGCATGCACCTGAGCCGCTACAAGGACAATGCCCAGATCGACGTGGAGCACCTCGGCCCCGCGCGGCCCAAGTCGGCGCCCGCCGCCCCGTCCGCTCCCGCACCGGCGGTCAAGGCCGCGGAGGCCGTGGTTGCGCCTCCCTCGGCCGATGCCAAGGCCGCCCATGGCCACGCCCATCCCAAGCCCGCCGCGAAGCATGGCCGGGACGTGGAAGGCCCCCGCAGCCATCCCCTGGCGGAGCGCCTGTTCACCGCCCTCCTGGCCCAGCAGGGGTCGGACCTCCACTGCACCTCCCACGAGCCCCCCCTGGCCCGCATCCACGGGGACATGAAGGAGCTGGAGGGCTTCGGCCCCATGACCCCCACGGCCCTGCTGGAGATGATGGAGGTCCTGGCCTCCCGGGCCATGTGGGAGCGCTACCAGGAACGCTTCGACGCCGACTTCGCCTACGCCCTCGAGTCCGCCGGCTGCCGCCTCCGTGTGAACTACTTCCGCGACCGGGTGGGCCCCGCCTTCGTCTGCCGGGTCATCCCCAACCAGATCCCCGACCCGGACAAGCTGGGCATCCCGGAGCCCGTGAAACGGCTGGCCAGCCTCTCCAAAGGCCTGGTCCTGGTCACCGGCCCCACGGGCAGCGGCAAGTCCACCACCCTGGCCGCCATCCTCGATCTGGCCAACCAGAAGCGGAAGGATCACATCCTCACCATCGAGGATCCCATCGAGTTCGTGCACCCCCGCAAGGGCTGCCTGGTGAACCAGCGGGAGGTGGGCACCCACACCGAGAGTTTCAAGACGGGCCTCCGGGCCGCCCTCCGCGAGGATCCGGACATCGTCCTGGTGGGCGAGATGCGCGACCTGGAGACCATCGCCATCGCCCTCGAGACCGCCGTCACGGGCCACCTCGTCTTCGGCACCCTGCACACCTCCAGCGCCATCGGCACCATCGACCGCATCGTGGACCAGTTCCCCAGCGACCGGCAGCAGCAGATCCGGGTCATGCTGGCGGACGCCCTGAAATGCGTGGTGAGCCAGACGCTGCTCAAGAAGATCGGAGGCGGCCGCATCGCCGCCCTGGAGACGCTCTTCATCACGCCGGCCATCGCCAACCTCATGCGCGAAGGCAAGAATTTCCAGATCGCCTCCGCCATGCAGACCGGCCGCAGCTATGGCCAGCGCCTCATGAACGATGCCCTGGTCGAGCTCATCAACGCCAAGAAGGTGGAGCCCATGGAGGCCTACCTGAAGTGCCCCGACAAGGAGAGCTTCATCGCCGCCTGCAAGCGGGCCGGCATCCCCTTCGACCTGCGGCTGGGCGAAGTCGAGGGTTGACCGGCCGGCCCTGCCCTTGCGCGAGGGCCCGGGCATCCCATGTTGGATACCACCTCCGGATGCTTCCGGCGTGTCATCCCACCTGCCGGTCGCGTGATGGGTTCGATCCCGGGCGTGGCCGGACCCGGAGGCGGCCTGACACGGGGTGGCATGTCGATCGGAAACCACCCGGAGGTGGGGCATGACCACAAAGGTCGGAAAGCACCATGGAACCCGGCGGACGGCCCTGGCCGAGCGCATTCCCCTGCCACCGAAGGCACGGGCGCACCAGCCCGCCGTGGCCGTCCTCCCCTTCCTGGACCTGCGCCGGGAGAGCGGGGACGCGCCCCTCGCCGAAGGCATCGCCGAGGAGCTGATCCAGGCCCTGAACCAGGTGGAGGGACTGCGGGCCATCTCTCGGACCACCTCCTTCCTCTACGGGGGCTCGGGCCTTCCCCTGGCTGAGGTGGGGCGCCGGCTGCATGCCGACGCCATCCTGGGCGGTTCCCTGCTGGAGCGGGAGGGCCGTCTGGTCCTGAAGGCGGAGCTGGTCGAGGTGGCCTCCGGCCGGGAGATCTGGTCGGAGGTTCGCGATTTCGACCGGCGGGACCTCTTCGCGGCTCTGGAGGACACGGCCCGGGGCGTGGCCGGCACCCTGAGCCTGCCCGCCTCCTTCCGGCCCCGGCGGCCGGTGGATCTCGAGGCCTATGGATACTACCTCCGCGGCCGGCACTACTACTTCCGCTTCAACCGGCGCGGCATGGGCTTCGCTGCCGAGATGTTCCGCCGCGCCCTGGACCTGGATCCTGGATATGCCTCGGCCTGGGCGGGCCTCGCCAACGCCGCCGCCTATGCCTACATCTACATCGAGCGCACCGAACCCCAGCGGGAGCTGGCCGAATCCGCCAGCCGGAAGGCCCTGGAACTGGATCCGGACCTGGCGGAGGCCCACGCCTCCCGGGGGGTCGCCCTCTCCGCCGCCGGTCTGGCCGACGAGGCCGAGGAGGCCTTCGAAACGGCCCTCCGGCTGGATCCGAACCTCTACGAGGCCGCCTATTTCTACGCCCGCCACTGCCTCGCCGCCGGCAAGCCGGAGCGGGCCGTTGAGTACTTCGAATGGGCCGCGGCGCTGCGCCCGGAGGACTTCCAGGCCATCCTGCTCGTGGCGCAGGTCTATCACAGCCTGGGCGTGGAGGACGAGGCCGAGCGGGCCCGCCGGCAGGGCCTCTCCCTCGTGCAGGACCGCCTGGAGCGGGAACCCGACGATGTGAGGGCGCGCTACCTGGGCGCCAACGCCCTCGTGGCCCTGGGCGACCGGGAGAAGGGTCTGGCCTGGGCCCGGATGGCGCGCAGCATGGATCCCGACGATCCCATGCTGCTCTACAACCTGGGCTGCATCCACGCCCTGGCGGAGGATCCGGACGAGGCCCTGGACTGCCTGGAACGGGCCGTGGCGGCCGGGCTCACCCAGAAGAACTGGTTCCGCCATGACGGGGACCTGGATGCCATCCGCGCCCGCCCCCGTTTCCAGCGCCTCATGGACCTGCTGGCGGATTGAGGGCGCCGAGCCTCACATGCTGCGCGACAGCAGGGCCTCGGGGATCTCCCGCAGGAGGACCCCGGTCTCCCCGTCGCCCTGGACCTCCGCCAGGCGCGCCACGGCGTTCCGCGAGGCGGTCATCGCCAGATCCCGGGTCTCGGCCAGGGCATCGTGGCGGGCGATCAGGGCGCGGAGGGCCTGCTCCTCGGCCTCCGGGATGGGCACTTCCTCGCCCCTGTCCCAGATCGTGCGGATGAGGGGGCGGACCTCGTCGGGGGCCCGTTCCAGGAGGGTGAGCATGGGCAGAGTCAGCTTGCCTTCCCGCAGGTCGCTGAAGGCCGGCTTCCCCAGCTGTTCGCTGGTGGCCGTGTAGTCCAGCAGGTCATCCACCAGCTGGAAGGCGCGGCCCACCTCCAGGCCGTAGCCCCGCATGGCCAGGCACTCGGCCTCGCCCCGACCCGTGAGGACGGCCCCGGTCTCCGTGCAGCCTCCGAAGAGCAGCGCGGTCTTGCGCTCCTGGATGTCGAAGTAGTCCTTGCGGCTGGTGTCCAGCTTGTAGAGCACATCGTTCTGGATCAGCTCGCCCTCGGTCATGCGGGTGGTGACCTCGGCCAGGATCTCCATCATCCGCCAGCTCCGCCCTGCGATGGCTTCGCTCATGGCCACCAGGTAGAGGAGATCGCCGAAGAGCACGGTGAGGGTGTTGCCCCAGAGGCGGTTGAGGGTGGGCTTCCCGCGCCGGAGCTGGGCATGGTCGATGACATCGTCGTGCACCAGCGTCGCCGTGTGGATCAGCTCGAAGACGGCGCCGAACCGGACTTCCGCCCCGGAATCCAGGCCGCAGAAACGGGATCCCAGCAGCACGAGGGCGGGCCTCAGGCGCTTGCCCTGCCCCGTCCGCACATGATCCGCCAGCTTCTGGACCACCTCCACGTCGCTCTGGAGGATGCGCTGCAGCTCGGCCTCCACGCCCGCCAGCTTCGGCGCGATGGGGAGGAAGTAGCGGGAGAGGTCGAGTCGAGCCACATCAGCCCCGGTAGTTGGTGAACTGCAGGTCGAGGCCCTGGTCGTCCTTCTTGAAGAGGGCGATGACCTCCTGGAGGTCATCCCGGCTCTTGCCGCTCACCCGGAGCTGGTCGCCCTGGATGCTGGCCTGGACCTTGATCTTGGCGTCCTTGACGGCCTTGATGAGCCCCTTGGCCTTCTCCACGGGGATCCCCTGCTGGATGGTGACCTCCTGCCGGACGCTGCCCTTGGCGGCGGGCTCGATCTTGCCGTAGACCATGCTCCGGATGCTCACGCCGCGCTTGTGCAGCTTGGTCTGCAGCACGTCGATGACGGCCTTCAGCTTGACCTCGTCATCGCTGGTGAGCACCAGCGCCTTGTCGTCCTTGAGCTCGATCTTGGACACCGAGCCCTTGAAGTCGTATCGCTGGCCAATCTCCTTCATGGCCTGGGAGACAGCGTTCTTCACCTCGTCCAGGTCCACCTTGCACACCACGTCGAAGGAGCATTCGCTGGCCATCATTCCCTCCCATACCGGATTGTCCACTAGCCTAACCTATCGGCCTTCCAGGCTCTGCCGCAGATCCGGCCACCCCTCCCAGAGGCTGAGCAGCTGGAAGGCGGACAGGACGAGGGCGTGGTGGATCTCCCCCCGGCGCATCCGGCCCTGCCAGTCCTCCCAGCCGCAGGCCCAGACCTGCAGCTCCTCGGCGGGGTCCAGGTCGAGGCCCCCGGCGGGGACGCACTCCAGGGCCAGGAAACTGTGGCAGCGGTTGTCCTGGGTGGCCGGGTTGGGCGTGCAGGCTCCCAGGGCGATCCAGCGACCGCCGTCGTGGCCCGTCTCCTCCCGCAGCTCCCGCCGGGCGGCCGCCAGGGGATCCTCGCCGGGATCGCAGCCGCCGCCGGGAATCTCCAGGGTCGGAGCGTCGATGCCGTGGCGGAACTGCTCCACCACCAGCAGCTCGCCGGCCTCCGTGAAGGCCACCACGTTCACCCAGTCGGGTCCCTGCAGCCGGTAGAAATCATGGGCCCGGCCCGTGTGGGGGCTGCGCCGGCGGGCCACCACCTGGCGGAAGATCCGCGAATCCTGACGGATGCTCTCGCCCTCCTGGACCCAGGGCCGGGAGGGATCAAAGGCCTGGGGATGGCGGTGGAGCAGGCGCATCAGTACCTCGGCACCGTCGGGTCCAGCCGGCTGCACGCATCGATCCCGCCGGCCAGGTGGGCGATCTCCCGGAAGCCCAGGTCCCGGAGGATGGCCAGGGCGTAGCGGCTGCGCACCCCATGGTGGCAGTAGGCGGCCACCGGCCGGTGGGGATCCAGCTCGTCCGCCCGGTCGGCCAGCTCCCCCAGGGGGATGAGCCGGGCCCCCGGCAGTCGCGCCAGGGCGTATTCCCAGGGTTCGCGGACATCCACGATCTGCACCTGCTCCGGATCGAGGCCGCGGAAGGCCTCCGGGGGGAGGTTCACGCCCGCCTCAAACACGGGCGGGTTCCTCGCCGCCCAGCACCCGTCCACAGACGTGGTTGACGATCATGTCCAGGGCCGTGCGGTTCTCCACCCCGGTGGGGACGATGAGATCCGCCCAGCGCTTGCTGGGCTCCACGAACTCCAGGTGCATGGGGCGGACGCTCTGCTCGTACTGCTCCATGACGCTCTCGAGGCTCCGGCCCCGCTCCCGGGTGTCCCGGCGGATACGGCGGAGGATCCGGATGTCCGCGTCGGTGTCCACGAAGATCCTCGCATCCAGCTGGTCCCTCAATTCCGGCAGCGCGAAGAGGAGCAGCCCCTCCAGGATGACCACCTTGCCGGGGGGGATGGGCTCCTCCCAGCCCGTCCGGTCCGAGATCGTGAAGTCGTAGCGCGGCTTCCGGATGGGGTTCCCCTGGTGCAGGGCCGACAGGTGGGCCGCCATCAGCTCCAGGTCGAAGGCGTGGGGATGATCCCAGTTGATGGGCCGGTCCCCGAAGCGGCCCTTCACCACCTCCAGCGGCGCATAGTAGGCGTCCATGTCCAGAAGCAGGGGCGTCACGCCCCGACGCTTCAGGCGCTTCACGAGCTCCACGGCCACGGAGGTCTTCCCGCTGCCGGATCCTCCCACGATGCCCACCAGCATGGGTCTGTCCGACATGTGCCCCTCCCCGTTCCATCCTACTTCAAGCGGGAGCGCCCCTCTGCTATGGTTCGGCCATGCCCTGGGCCCGTTTTGCTCCCGTTCTCGCCCTCCTGGCGCTGCTGGCCGGCTGCAGCTCGGAGGACCCGCGCCTGCCCGCCAACATCTACGAGGAGGCCCGCAAGCTGAACCTGGAGGGGCGGAGCCTCGAAGCCCGGGCCATGATGCGCCAGCTCACCCACCGGTATCCGGACAGCGATGCCGCCCAGCAGGCCCGCCGCGACCTGTTCCTCCTGGACGCCTTCGTGGCCCGGGATCAGGCGGACCGCCAGAAGCAGGTGCGCGCCGCCATGCGCCGCATCGCCGACGCCCTCACCCGCTACAAGGGGAGGAAGGGCGAGTACCCCGGCAGCCTGCAGGACCTGGTGCCCGAGTACCTGGACCAGGTGCCCGAGACGCCCTGGAAACACCCGTTCTTCTACCGTGCCTTCGTGTCGAAACCCATCGAGGATGTGCAAGTGAGGCGTGGCCCCGTGCGCCAGCGCTTCAACACGAAGCTCGACAGCTATGATCTGGCCTGCCTGGGCACCGACCTCAAGCCCGGCGGCGAGGGCGCCGCCGCCGACATCCTCCTCCAGGACGGCGAACCCATCGACGAGAAGGCCTTCCCGCCGATCCCCCAGCCGCAGCCGATACGTTGAGGTTCCTGTCACCCGGCCTCAGGCTGCGCACCTCCGTGCGCAGCTAGCAACATGCGGCCAAGGGCCGCATGTTGCCGGTGCACCTGCGCAAAGACCTACTTCACGCCCCAGTCCAGGATCACCTTCCCGCTCTGCCCGCTGCGCATGGCGTCGAAGCCCTTCTGGAAGTCGTCGATGCCGAAGCGGTGCGTGATGACGGGGGTGATGTCCAGGCCGCTCTGGATCATGGCGGCCATCTTGCACCTCCCGACCGCCGGGTGACGGAGCAGAGCCCAGTGGGCTCTGCGGAGTCGGGCCCCGGCGAGGAGGGAATCAGGCCAGCGTGGGTCGGATCCCAGTCCCCGCGCTCTGCGGAGTCGGGCCCCGGCGAGGAGGGAATCAGGACCGCGTGGGTCGCGCTCCGAACCAGAGCAGACCTATTTGACGCCCCAGTCCAGGATCACCTTCCCGCTCTGCCCGCTGCGCATGGCATCGAAGCCCTTCTGGAAGTCGTCGATGCCGAAGCGGTGGGTGATGACGGGCATGATGTCCAGGCCGCTCTGGATCATGGCGGCCATCTTGCACCTCCCGACCGCCGGGTGACGGAGCAGAGCCCAGTGGGCTCTGCGGAGTCGGGCCCCGGCGAGGAGGGAATCAGGACCGCGTGGGTCGCGCTCCGAACCAGAGCAGACCTATTTGACGCCCCAGTCCAGGATCACCTTCCCGCTCTGCCCGCTGCGCATGGCGTCGAAACCCTTCTGGAAGTCGTCGATGCCGAAGCGGTG
>JAJYBX010000429.1 GCA_021778785.1 Acidobacteriota bacterium | reverse complement strand
ATCGTCGTCTCCAACCGCGAGCCCTACATCCACACGAAGGCCCACGGCAGGATCGAGGTCCACCGGCCGGCCAGCGGGCTCGTGACAGCTGTCGAACCGGTCATGCGGGCCTGCTCGGGCATCTGGATCGCACACGGGAGCGGCAATGCGGACCGGGAATCCGCCGACCGGCATGGCCACGTTCCCGTCCCGCCCCTTCATCCCGACTACACCTTGCGGCGCATCTGGCTGACCAGGGAAGAGGAGAACGGCTACTACTACGGATTCTCGAACGAAGGCCTGTGGCCTCTGTGCCACATCGCCCATGTGCGCCCCATCTTCCGGAACGGGGACTGGGAGCAGTACGTGGCGATCAATCAGCGGTTCGCAGATGCCGTCGTGGAGGAGGCTGACACCGAGGATCCGGTGGTGCTCGTCCAGGATTACCACCTCGCCCTGCTGCCGGGGATGATCCGGGCCGCCCTTCCCAAAGCGACGATCATCACCTTCTGGCATATCCCCTGGCCGAATCCGGAATCCTTCGGCATCTGCCCATGGAGGGTGGAGCTGCTCCAGGGCATGCTCGGGAGCACCATCCTCGGGTTCCACACCCCGTACCATTGCAAGAATTTCCTGGAGACGGTGGACCGGTACCTCGAGACCCGCATCGAGCACGAATCGTCCACCATTTCCCACGGCGGCAGCCTGACGCTGGTGGAAAGCTATCCGATCTCGATCCAGTGGCCACCTCCCTGGGAGGGTTCAGAGCCTTCTGTCGAAGCCTGCAGGAAGGAGATCCTGGACTCGCTCGGGCTTCCATCGGGCCACCTGGTGGGCCTGGGGGTCGACCGGCTGGACTACACGAAGGGGATCCTGGAGCGGTTCCGGGCCGTGGACCGGATGTTCGAACTGCACCCGGACCTGGTCGGTCGCTTCACGTTCATCCAGATTGCAGCTCCTTCCCGATCGGCACTTGATGACTACCAGGCCTTCGAGGCGCGGGTCCGCAATCTCGCAACCCGTATCAACCAGAAGTACTCAAAGGATTCGTACCAGCCCATCGTGTTGAAAATCGAACACCATGAACCGGAAATCGTGAATCGGTACTACCGGGCCGCCGACGTCTGCATGGTCACCAGCCTGCACGACGGGATGAACCTGGTCGCGAAGGAGTATGTCTCCGCACGCGATGACGAGCAGGGCGTGCTGCTCCTGAGCCAGTTCACCGGGGCCGCCCACGAGATGCACGAGGCGCTCATCGTCAATCCCTACCACATCGAGCAGACCGCCTCGGCGCTGTTCCAGGCGCTGACCATGCCGGAGCTGGAGCAGCGGGAGCGGATGCGGAGCATGCGGGCCCTGATCCGGGATTTCAACGTCTATCGTTGGGCCGGGAGAATGCTGCTGGATGCCGCGCGGATCAGGCGCCGGGAGAAACTCACGGCGAGGCTCAACCACGAACGGACGGAGGGGAGCCGCTGACCGGCACGCCGGTTGAAGGAAAGGTGGAAGGGTGCCGAGTTGGAACTGAGCAGGCTTTGGGTCTTCGATTTCGACGGGACGCTGGCTCCTATCGTCCCGGAACGCGACCAGGCCCGGCTGCACCCGGCGTGCCTGGGGATGCTGGAGGAACTGGTCCGGCAGGATGGCCAGCGGGTGGCGATCCTCTCCAGCCGGCGGCTGGAGGATCTTGCCTCGAGGGTCCGGGTCCCGGGGATCTTCCTTGGAGGGGGAAGCGGTCTGGAGTGGCGGTCCCCGGACGGACGCCATCACCTCCCCCCCGCCCGCGTGCGGAAGAGGCTGCGCTCCGAGCGGGACCGCCTATGGCCCTACCTCGACGAGGCCGCGCGCCTGCCCGGCATCGTGCTGGAAGACAAGCTCTGGTCCGCGGCAATCCACTTCCGGGGAGCCTCCCCGGAAGCCCGGCGCGGCCTCGAAGCCTGGCGGTCCGCCCGCGCCGCCGTGGAGGGCATGCGAGTCCTCCCGGGTCCCGAGGTCTTCGAGATCCCGTTCCTCCAGGAGGCCGACAAGGCCTCCGGACTCCAGACCCTCTGCGGGATTCTCGGAGCCGATCCAGACCAGGTCGAATGGGTCTATGCAGGCGATGACGGCAACGATCTCGTGGCCATGCGCTGGGTTCTCGACCGGGGCGGAACGGCCTTCTTTGTCGGGACGCCGTGCCCGATCGAGGGCCCCCGTCCCGTAGAAGCCCCCTCCGCCCTGGCCGGAAGCATCCGAAGCCTCCTGGAGGGTACCGTTCCGTAGCGGCCTTCCTCTGCGCCATCGCCTGCGGCCATCCCGCCTCGGTGTATGCGCCGCGGGCGCCTTCCGGCGCCCGCTTCGTGCGTTCTCCGCCGGTCTACTTGGCGGAGGCGTAGGCTTTCAGTCCGTCGAAGGTCGGCCTGACTCGGGGCTTTGCCCCCGCCATCGGCTGCGCCGATGCGGTCCTATCCTCCCTCCGCTTCGCTTCGGTCGGATGGTGACTCGGGGCTCCGCCCCTCGCCCGTCACGCGGCCCATCCTGGGCCGCGCCCTTCGGGCTTCGCCTTCGGCAAAGTGGCCCTTCGCTCCTGCTGCGGGCTCGGGCGGCAATCGCCTGC
>JAJYBX010000428.1 GCA_021778785.1 Acidobacteriota bacterium | reverse complement strand
GCCGATGTCCACCACGCCCGCGTTCTCGCCGGGGCCCTGGATCACGCGGGGACCCTCGGTGGGCAGGTTCTTCAGGTGGATGCGGCTGGATTTGTACGAGCAGTGCTCGCTCCACATGGCGCTGAAAACGCCCAGCTCGGAGTAGGTGGGCAGGCGGCCGTCCAGGAGGCGGAGGATGACCTGCCACTCGTCCTTCGAGAGGCCCAGCTCCAGGGCCAGGGATTCGGTGACGGCCGGTTCGTGCGCAGCGGACATGGAGGCTCCGGAAGCCTTGATTCTAGCGGTTCCGGGCCCCAGGAACGAGGCTTGACAGCGGCCTCAGGCCCCCTCCGGCTCCTTCGGCACCATGGGCGATTCGCCGCCTTCGTAGGTCCGGCGCAGGACCCCCTGCACGAGCCGCTGGAAGAAGGTGCCCCGGGCCGGATTGAAGACGATGGCGACGGCCGCCTTCACCTCCGTGCCCAGCTCCAGCAGGGGGCCCGCCTCCATGCCCGTGCCCAGCAGGAGGAAGGGGACCCGCCCCTGGAGCAGTTCGGCCATGGGCTTCAGGCGCCGCCGTTCGTCCAGGCTGAGGTTCGGCAGGTGGAACAGGACCAGGGCCGGGTTCTGGGCGAAGGCCTCCTTCAGGGCCTGCATGCCCGGGGCCACCCGGCGCACGGGCTGGATCCCCCCCAGGAGGTCCTGCAGGCTTGCCTCCAGGGCGGGATCGGCGGTCACCACCACCAGCCCCCGGGGGAGGATGGAGACATTCCGGATGCCCTCCAGGGGTGTTGCGGCCTCCACGCCCCGGCGGGCCGCCCGCTCCCGGTCCTCCTCCCGGCGCTGGAAGACCCAGCGGGACAGGGGCTGCAGGACGTCCTCCTCCAGCTGGGGCCGGAACTCCACGCCGAACGTGCGGCCCTGCAGGTGGCGCAGCTTCACGCGGGTATTGATGCGGATGCTGTCGGTCAGGGGGATGGTCACCGCCATGTCGGACCCGGGCTGCAGTTCCTCCTCCGTGAAGTCGCGCGTGCTGTAGATCCGGGCCCCGGTGGTGCTGATGTCCGTCAGGGTGCCCACCACCAGGTCGTACCTGGGCGTGCTGAAGGTGACCGGCACGCGGCCCACCCGCTCCACCCGGTAGGAACCCCGCTGGTCCTCCTCGTTCAGGATCTCCGGCACGGCCAGCCGCAGGGTGCGGCGCGCCTCGACCATGCCGAAGCCCCGGAGCTGGGTGCCCGCCTCCAGGAAGCTGACGCCGTGGGGGAACCGCATGCGGAGGTTCTCGTTGCGCAGGCCGTAGGTGGCATCCTCGCGGCCCATGGTGGCCAGCACGTGGATGTCCCCGCCCTCCAACCGGAGGAAGGAGGATTCGAAACGCAGGTAGGGCGTCACCAGGATCAGCAGCTCCCGGCGTTCGCAAGCCTGGGTCAGGATCTCCTGGATCGTCTCCGCGTTACGGATCAGGTTGCCCGCCAATCGCCCTCCCCGCTGCCATGTCCGGAATGCCTGTCCCCATGATGGATGGGCTCCCGTAGACTGGAAAGCTCCGGATTTCAGCCCATGACCCCGCCCCGCACCCTGCTCGCCTACAGCGCCCCCCGAAGCGGCTTCGGGGACGAGTGGATGACCTTCCTCCCCATCGGGCTGGGCTACCTGCAGGCCATGCTGAAATCCCGGGACCTGCCCTGCCGGGTGGCCAACCTCAGCGGCAAGTCCCGCAAGGAGGTCCTCGCCTATTTCCGGGCCCAGGCCCCGCAGGTGGTGGGCATCTCCATGTTCACCTTCAACCGCAAGCGGTCGTACGAGCTCCTCGCGTGGGCCCGGGAGGCCTGCCCCGACGCCGTCCTGCTGGCCGGCGGCCCCCACCCCACCCATCTGGCCGACGAGGTCTTCGAGGACTGCCCGGCCCTGGATGCCATCGTGAAGGGCGAAGGGGAACCCATCCTGCTCGGCATCGCCGAACGCCTGAAGACCGCCCCGGGATCGGACCTGTGGAAGCGGACGCCCGGCCTCATCCTCCGCGAGGGCCCCACCCTGCCCCAGGCCCCCCTGGAGGATCTGGACGCCATCGGCATCCCCGCCGAACACCTGGAGGCCGATTTCCTGAACGATGTGGGCCAGCTCGCCTACCTGAGCACCAGCCGCGGCTGCCCGGCCACCTGCAACTTCTGCAACACGCCGGAATTCTGGGGCACTTCCATCCGCTTCCGCAGCGCCCCCTCCGTGCTGCGGGAGATGGCGCGCCTGCGCGAGACCCGGGGCCTCACCTACTTCAGCTTCCGGGATGACACCTTCACCGCCAACCGGGGCCGGGTGCTGGAGCTGATGGAGGGCATCCAGCAGAGCGGCCTCCATCCCCTCTGGAACTGCCAGAGCCGCGTGAACCTCGTGGACGAGGACCGCCTGGTGGCCATGAAGCGGGCCGGCTGCGAGTTCATGCAGTTCGGGGTGGAGCACGGCAGCGAGCGGGTGCTGGCCCTGCTGGACAAGGGCACGAACATGCGCCACGTCCGCAACGCCCTGGCCCTGGTCCGCAAGGTGGGCATGAACCTGGGCATCTACCTCATCACCGGCATCCCCGGCGAGACCAGATCGGA
>JAJYBX010000427.1 GCA_021778785.1 Acidobacteriota bacterium | reverse complement strand
AGGCCTCGCCCTGGGCGAGGGTGTCGAAGCTGACGCCCAGGCGGTCGTAGATGCGCTGGAACTCGCGCAGGGAGATCTCCCGGAACCAGCTCCAGAGCCGCCGGGCCTCGGCGTCGCCGGCCTCCAGTCGCTGGAACCAGGCCCGCGCCTCGTCGCGCATGGCGGGATCCTGCTCCTCCTCGGCGTGGAAGCGCACGTAGAGCTGGAAGAGGCGGAAGAGGGGCGTTCGGCGCTTCTCCGGGGCGGGCTCGGCCCAGTCGAAGTCGCGCTCCAGATCCGGGTTCCCGGTCTGGGCCCAGCGGGTGTAGGCGGCCAGCAGCGTGCCGAACTGGGTGCCCCAGTCCCCCAGGTGGTTGAGGCGCACCACGTCGTAGCCCAGGAAGCGGTGGGCCTGGGCCAGGGCGTGGCCGATCATCGTGGAGCGCAGGTGGCCGATGGTGAAGAGCTTGGCGATGTTCGGCGAGCTGTACTCGACGATCACCTTCTTCCCGTTGGCCGGACGGGCACCGTAGGGGCGCGCCTCCGCTCCGAGGATCGCGGAGAGCACCGCCTGGGCCCGGGCCTCGGGCCGCAGCTTGAGGTTGAGGTAGGGGCCTGCGGCCACGAGCTCAGCGCCCGGCACGGCCAGCTTCCCGGCCAGGTCCTTCGAGAGCTGCACGGGGTTCGTGCCCAGGGCCTTCGCGGCGCGGAAGCAGGGGAAGGCGAGGTCGCCCAGCTCGCCGGACTTGGGCCGCTCCAGGACGATGTCCACGCCGGGGAGCGCCTCCGTCAGCTGCCGTTCGAAGGTGGTTCGCAGGGCATCCATCTCAGTCCTCAGTCCGCGAGCTCGGCCAGGGCCTTCTCGTAGTCGTCCGTCTTCGGGGCCACGCCGTGCCAGCCGGCCTGGTTCTCCATGAAGCTCACGCCCTTGCCCTTCACGGTGCGGGCGCAGATCATCGCGGGCTGCCCCTTCACCGTGCGGGCCCAGTCCAGGGCCTCCAGGATCTGGGTAAAGTCGTGCCCGTCGATCTCCTTGACGGCCCAGCCGAAGGCCCGCCACTTCTCCACGACGGGATTGATGTTCATGACCTTCTTCACCTCGCCGTCGATCTGCAGGCCGTTCAGGTCGTGGAAGACGCAGAGGTTGTCGAGCTTGTGATGGGGCGCCGCCATGGCCGCCTCCCAGATGACGCCCTCCTGGCTCTCCCCGTCGCCCACCACGCAGTAGACGCGCTGGGGCTTCTTCTGGACCTTCAGGCCGAGGGCGATGCCCACGGCCTGGGGCAGGCCCTGGCCCAGGCTGCCGGTCGTGACCTCCACGCCGGGCGTGTAGTGGTTCTCGGCGTGGCCCTGGAGCCGCGTGGGGTACTGGCGGAAGGTGGGCAGCCAGTCCTTCGGGAAGAAGCCCTGGTCGGCCAGCAGCGCGTACTGGGCGGGGCAGGCGTGGCCCTTGGAGAGCACGAAGCGGTCCCGCTCGGGATCGGTGGGATCCTCGGGGAACACGGTCATCTCGTGGAAATACAGCGCCACGCCGATGTCGATCCAGCTCAGGCTGCCGCCCGGGTGGCCGCTCTGCGCGCTGTAGACCTGCAGCAGGATGTCCCTGCGCAGGGCCTTCGCCTTGGCCGCCAGTTCCTGCACGGTCTCCAGTCGTCGTTGCGGCATCGCCCCCATCCTTCCCCGGAGGCCATTCGCCTCCGATTAGGATCGCCCATGGAGGCCCCCGCGGGAAGGGGCCGAATCACCCCCGGGCCCCGCCTTTTCCCCTTGACCCAAGGCCATTTCGCGATAGGATGGTCCTTCGCGCTTCCCCCGCTGTCCGGGGAAGCAGGAGACGCCCTCATGGCCAACCACAAGTCCGCCGCCAAGAAAGCCCGTCGCGATGCCGAGGCCCGCCTCCGCAACCGTGGCAATCGCTCGGCCCTGAAGAGCGCTGTCAAGAAGTTCCTGACCGTGGTGGCCGCCGGGAACAAGGCCGAGGCCGCGAAGCTCCTCCCCGAGACCCAGGGCCTGGTCGACAAGGCCTGCCGGAAGGGCGTCATGCACAAGAACGCCGCCGACCGCACCAAGTCCCGCCTCGCCGCCAAAGTGAACCACCTGGCGTAACGGACCTTGATCCATCGCAAAGGACCCGGAGAGCCGGGTCCTTTGTTTTGCCGGTCTCGCGTATCCCCGCCTCGCCGCCAAAGTGAACCACTTGGCGTAACGGACCTTGATCCATCGCAAAGGACCCGGAGAGCCGGGTCCTTTTGTTTTGCAGGTCTCGCGTATCCCCGCAGGGGATACCGAGAAAGTGAACCACCTGGCCTAACGGCCCATCTAATCTTCGCGAAGGACCCGGGGTGTCGGGTCCTTTTGTGATCAAGGCGTTTGAACGCGGAGGATGACGGAGAAGCGGAGGAAAGCTGAAGAAGGATCCTTCTCCGCTCTCCTCGGCTTCTCCGCTTTTTCCCCGCGTTCATCCCCTCTTTTCCCGGGAATGGCTCAGACCCAGTCCTGAGGCACGCGCACCTCGCCGGGGGGCACGCGGACCCAGGCGAAGCGGGGGACGAGCTCCGTGGCGGCGCAGGGTTCCGGCCGGTCCAGGCAGCCCAGGCTCCAGCC
>JAJYBX010000426.1 GCA_021778785.1 Acidobacteriota bacterium | reverse complement strand
GAAGACGGCCCCGGGGGTCTGGATCTCCCGGCGGCCCGGGGCCCCCAGCAGCAGGGGGCGCGGGCTCCAGGCCGCGCCGTCGAAACGCCGCACACAGACCGACGTCTGGTCGCCCTGGTGCTGGGACCAGATGGCCAGGGCCTGCCCTCCGAGATTCACCGAGAGCCCGTGGGACTGGTTCGGGCCCAGGTCCTCCGCCAGCAGGGTGCGGGCCTCCTCCCAGCGCCCGCCGGCATGACGCCGGGCGAAGAGCTTCACGGAACCCGCCACCTCCTGCCGCCAGACCGCATGGGCATGCCCCTGGCCATCCATGCCCACCTGGGGCCAGTGGATGGCGCGACCGCTGGCGATGAGGGGCGCCGGGGTCCACTCCAGGCTGCGGGGATCCAGGTGGCTGGCGTGGAGGTTCTGCACGCCGCCCTCGCCCCCCTCCACCCAGAGCACCACCGCGGCGCCCCGGGGATCCAGATCCATGCGCAGGTAGGTCGCGCGGCCCCGGGCCACCTCGGTGGGCCGGTCGCTCCAGGCCCGCCCGGCAGGCTCGTAGTGGCAGGCCACCAGGCGGTTGCCGTCGCCCTCGCCCTCCTCGCTCCAGACGATGAGGCCCTGGCCCGTCCGGTTCACGGCCAGCTGGGGGTACACCGGCCGGGCCGAGGCCTCGCCCAGGGCGGTGGGCTGCGGGTCCCAGGCGCCCTCCTCCGCCGCGTAGCCGCTGGTGTGCACGCGGTAGGCCCCGCGCGTGCCCTGGCACCACACCACGTGGATGTTGCCCGCTGGATCCATGGCCGTGTGCAGGCTCACCACCTCGCCGGGCGCCACCTGCAGCGTCATGGGGTAGGGCACCCAGGTCTCCGCCGAGCCCAGCATGTGACGGGCGCAGACCCGGGTCTGGTCGCCCTCGCGCTCCTGCCACACCACCGCCATCTCGCCCCGCACGTTCATGGCGATCTCCGGCGCCTGGGCCTGGGTGCGGGCGCTGTCCAGACGGCGGGGCACGATGTCCCAGGACCGCTGGGCCGCATGGAAGCGGCAGATGTAGACCCCCTCGTGATCCTGGCCGCGGTGGTGCCAGGCGGCGATGGCATTGCCGTGGTCGTCCATGGCGATCTGGGGCCGGCCCACCTGGCCCCGGTCCAGCGGACGCGGCGCCCCCCAGGCGCCCGCCGCCGGGGCCGGCTTCGCGGGCAGCAGCCGATTCAGGAGCGTGCGCAGCGACATGGGTTCCTCACAGGGCCGGGGCGGACAGGGGGCGTGTCCCCCATCCTACCCCCCCGCCTTCCGGTCCGTGGCCCCACCTGGCCGGGCGGGAGGAGGCTACCGGGTGAACCTCGACCCCAGGGACCGCAGGGCCCAGGCCAGGTAGGGTCCGAGTCCCCTCCGGCGCCGCTCCTGCCGCCGCTGATCCGGGGATGGCGTCTGGGACCCCTGCCGCCGGTCGCCCCGCCGCCGCTCCTCCCGCCGGATGGCCACCCCCGCGAGACCGAAGAACAGGACCACCGCGGGCACGAGGACCATCAGGATGTTCATGGGATGTCCAGAGGAGGGCCGGAGGAGGCTCCGGCGGTTGGGCGGCGGCCCTACCCCTTCAGCAGCCGGTCCTCGGCCAGGCGCAGGAGCTGTTCGCAGGCGAGGACGCCGTCCTGGTGGTTCATGCGCTGGAAGTGGCCGCGCAGGTGGCGCAGGGTGCGGGGGATGGCGGGGGCGAAGTGGGCCTTGTGCCGGTGCACCAGCTGGTGGCCGAAGGTGCCCAGGGCCTTGAGGTTGCGCTGGATGCCGCTGAGGTTCAGCTCCTCGCCCAGGGCCTCGGCGCTCCAGCCGAGCTCGTCCTGGAGGGGGGCCACCAGCTGGCGCCCGGCTTCCTTGGACCAGTCCCAGTAGCCGTCGAAGCGGATGCTGGCCAGGTCGTAGGTGGCCGCGCCGCGCCGGGCATCCTGGAAGTCCAGCGCCACCAGGCGGCCGCCGTGCACCATGAGGTTGCGCACGTGGAAGTCGCGGTGGGTGAAGAAGCGGGCCCGGGTCTCCAGGCTGGCGTGGACCTCCTCCATGAGGCGGTCCAGCCAGCGGGGGGGATCCTTCTCCAGGAAGTCGCGGAAGAAGTTCACCCGGCAGTACTCCCACTCGAAGGTGAACTTGGCCTCGTCGAAGGACCGCTGCATGAAGAAGGTGTGGCCCGGCGCCCCCAGGGTGAGCGGCCCCGCCAGGGTGGCCAGCATCCAGCCCGCCTGCTCGGCCCAGTGCACCTCCTCCTCGGGGTGCTCCACCAGCCGCTGCTCCAGGGTGGTGTCGCCCAGGTCCTCCACCAGCAGGCAGCGGTCGGCATCATGGAACTGCAGGATGGTGGGCACGTGGATGACGGGATCCAGGAAGGCCTGGAGGGCCCGGAACTCGAAGTAGCTGTCGTCGGCCTTCTCCGGCGTGTCCAGGGGGTGCAGCACCACCAGGGCCGTGCCCACCTGGGGATGGTCCACCCGCACGTACTGCCGCGCCCCCACGTCCCCCGCCAGGGGCCGGGGGACCTTCAGGTCCCAGCGTTCCAGGGCGCGGGCGAGACGGGGGTCCATCGGATCAGGGTACTCCCATCGTGCG
>JAJYBX010000425.1 GCA_021778785.1 Acidobacteriota bacterium | reverse complement strand
GGTTCCCCGGCCCCACCTCCGGCAGCCACTGGAGGGCCTGCAGGTAGGGGCGGCGCGAGAGGACGGGTCCCGCGAAAGCCTGGAAGTCCGCCCGGTCCACCGGGGTGGCCTCCATGAAATCCCGGAGGGTCAGCACGGTCTCGAAGCCGTGCTGCAGCCCCTCGCTGACCAGTTCCGCCCGGTACTGGGCCACGGTCTGGAAGGCGGCACGGACCTCGCTCCGGTGGGCCTCCCGGGCCAGGAAGAACCCGCTGAAGGAGGCCGGGATCCCGAAGGCCAGCAACAGCGCCGCGGCCAGGCGGCCGGGACGGCGGAGGCTGAAACGCGAGAGGGACACGGAAGGACCTGGTGGAGGCGGGCCGGTGGGAGGTGCCGGGGGACGAGGCTCCGGCATCAACCTCTGGTATCGGCCATCGGCCGCACCCTCATGATTTTTCCAATCCCTTCCGAGCGGGCTCGGCGGATTGGGGGCGGAAGGTAGCATAGCGGGACAGATCCTCGCCGAGGATCCCCCGGAGGGACGGGAGTTCGCCCTCCGGCAGTTCCAGGAACAGGAAGGCGAAGACGGGGTGGCGGGTGAAGTCCACCTTCCGCAGTTCGAGGACCCCGTGGAAACGCGCCAGGAAGGCCTCGTAGTCCACCGACTCGATGGCGGCCGGATCCACATGGGAGGGCAGATCCGCGACCACCAGGGCGAAGACCTTCCCCTCCCGTTCCGGGAGGATGCGCTCCCAGTCCGGGATCCGGCCCTCCAGGAAGCAGGCGTACGGGTTGAGCCCGTACGCGTGGTGCGCCATGTCCGCCACACACCACCCGGCGAACCGCATGGGGTTCACCTCGATGGGGGCGATGCGCCCGTCCGCCCCGACCCGCAGTTCGGCGTGGACGGGGAAATCCCGCAGCCCCGCCCGGCGCCCCACCTCCTCGAGGAAGGCCGCGAAGGGTTCGCGCCACCGGGTGATGAGGGCGGGCGAGGTGTAGTACACCCGGTCGCTCACGTCCTCCTCCGAGGCGAACAGGTGGCCGAGGATGTCCAGGATCACCACCCGCCCCTCGGCGTCGTAGTAGGCATCCACGGCGAATTCCTCGCCCTCGATCACCTCCTCCACGATGAACCGGTCGAAGTCCACCACCTGGCCGGGGTACAGGCTCCCCTGGCGCCTGGCCGCCTCCGCGAGCTCCTCCGCCACGGCGGGCCAGGCCGCGGGATCCCGGACCACCCGCACCCCCAGGCTGAAGAAGCCCACGGCGGGCTTCACCACGAACGGCGCCGGAATGGACCGGGGATCGAAACGGGCGAGCCCCTCCAGATCCACCCCCGCGAAGCGGTAGTCCGGATAGAGGTCCGCCAGCATCTCGCGGAACCGGACCTTGTCCTTGAACCGGGCGATCCGCTCCGGGAGCGCCGTGGCGCCCAGGTGGCGGGCCACCCATCCGATGGCGTGCTCCGAGTTGGCGTAGATCCGGGGATGCCCTCCGCCAGTGAAGGCTTCCGCGAACGGGCCGTCCTCCCACAGCTCCAGGCCCGCGCCGGACAGGGCCTGCCTCGCCATGGGCGTGTCCAGGACCGGCGCCCCCAGGTCCAGCGCAGCGCCCTTCAGCAGGTCCGACACGTAGGGTTCTTCCAGAATGAACACGGGCGCCCTTCCTCGATTCCGCGCCGCAGGGGGCGGCCGCACTCCCCGAGGCTAACCGGACCCGCCTCCCGGAAAGGCGCAACTGTGACCGGCCCCCTATCCCACCCATGGGAGAATCCCCAGTCCCCTGGAAGGAGCCCCCATGAACCGGAACATCCTCCTCGCCCTCGTCGGCGGCCTCGTGGTCGGAGGCCTCATCGGCTACTTCATCGGCGTGAGCAGCGGCTCAGGCTCCTCCATGGTCGTGGCGGCCGCCGTCCCCGCCGCGCCGGCCACGCCCGGGGTGATGCCCGGGGCCATGCCCGGGGCCGCGCCGGGCATGGCGCCCGGAACCATGGCTCCCAACGCCACGCAGCAGCAGAACGTCGCCACCCTGGAGCGGGTCGTCCTCCAGGAGCCGGGCAACCGCCAGGCCTGGGTGGAGCTGGGCAACGCCTACTTCGACTCGAGCCAGCCCCAGAAGGCCGTGACCGCCTACGCCAAGGCCCTGGCCCTCAAGGGCGACGATCCCAACGTGCTGACCGACCAGGGCGTGATGTTCCGCGATCTCGGGCAGTTCGACAAGGCCGTGGCCAATTTCGAGAAGGCCAGCAAGCTCGATCCCAAGCACCTCCAGAGCCTCTTCAACCTGGGCATCGTGTACGCCAACGACCTCCACAAACCCGACCAGGCCAAGGCGGCCTGGAACCGGATCCTCACCCTCGCCCCCCAGAGCCCCCAGGCCGAGCAGGCCCGCCAGGCCCTGGCGTCGCTGAAGGCGGGCTCGCCGCGCTGAGCGGGGGCACCTCCCGCGGGACGGACGCCCGGGGGCAATCCCCAGCCGGCGGAACACAGGAAGGGCGGGGCCGGGGCCCCGCCCTTCTGCTGTCAGGCACGCTTCACTTGAAGCTGAGCAGGCCCGCGCTGCCATCGGCCGCGAACAGCCGACCATTGCTGATGGCGACGGCGGTG
>JAJYBX010000424.1 GCA_021778785.1 Acidobacteriota bacterium | reverse complement strand
GGTAGGCCACGGTGGGCCCATAGCCGGCGTAGGGCACGTCGTAGAGGACGATCTTCCCCTTCACCGCCTCGCCCAGGCGGTCCAGCTCCGCGAAGGAACCCACCACGACCACGTCCGCGGTGAGGCCGCCCGCGACCGTGCCCACGCTGCCGCCCAGCCCGAGGATGTGCAGGGGCTGCGGACGGGGCGCCACCATCGCGGCGCGCTCGGCGCCGCGCACCCAGTGGGGCACCATGACGGGTTCCGTGTGGACGTTCTTCAGGCCGGCGGCCTTCATGCGGGCCTGGGCCCAGGTGATGGCCCGGTCCAGCTCGGGGGAGCCCGCGAGGCGGTGCCCGATGCCGTCGCAGAGCGAGGCCAGGTCGCGGTAGGCGCCGTGGGTGCGGAAGGCCTCGGCCTTGATCCGATCCGAGGCGGCGAGCAGATCCTCGGGGGGGCGCTGGGCCTGGAGGAGGGTCGCGAAGGCGACCACGATGGCGGCGAGGCGAGGGATGAGCATGCCTCATGTTAATGGGCATGAGGGTGTCGGCACGCGCTTTTTTAGCGCCGCCGTTTCTGTGCGCTTTTCGGGGCTCCTGCGGGGGCCTTCAGCGTCACGCGCACCTTCATCCGGCCGGCGGGGTCGGTCTCGAGGACCTTCCAGGACAGGGGGCCGCTGTGGCCCTTGGGGGTCTCGCCGGGGCCCAGGTTGAAGGCGGCGTCATCCAGTTCCCAGCGCCCGCAGGGGAAGCGGGGCTTGGGCGGCTCCACCGTGCCGGGATGGGCGTCCACCACGCGCACGGCGCCCTTGGGTTCGTCGGGGCTGAGGAGCGAGGGGTCGATGAGGGCCACCACCAGGCCCTCGTAGCCCGGGCCGAAGCGGTGGCCCACGCGGCCCCGCTCGAAGCCCCAGGGGCGGCGGACCTCCAGGCTCCAGAACCGGCCCTTCCGGCGGGGATCGGGGACCGTCACCCACTGGGGATCGGCCTCCGGGGCGCGGGAGGCCGGGGCGATCCAGCCCTCCCAGCGCCGCCCCTTCACGGCCAGCCGGGACATCGTCTCGCGGTAGCGGCCGCGGTACCACAGCTCGGAGCGGACCCAGGCCAGGGGATGGGAGGGGCTGTACCCGGTGTCGTCCACCCAGGGCCCCTCGCCGGGATGGGAGCGGTCCCAGCCCCGGTACTGGCCGGCGTCCATGAGATCCCAGATGCCGGCGGTGCCGGGATCGTCGCAGCCCAGGTAGAGGTCGTCCACGGACTGCTCGCCCATGGCGTGGAAGGCCTCGTGGACGATGTTCCCGAGGGGCACCTCCTCCGTCAGGAAGACCACGGGCCAGCGGTGGTACTTGTCCCAGGGCAGGGGCATGAGCAGGTTCACGGCCTTCAGGTCCTGCTCATCGGCGGTGAGGGTCTGGGGCTTGCCGGGGGTGATGATCCAGAGGTGGTCGGGGCGGCCATCGGCGCCGGGGGCCCCGGTGCGGTTGTCCACCCGGTCGCAGTCGCCCAGGTCCATGCCATGGAGCTTCCCGAGCACCCAGGTGACGATGGCGTCCTTCTGGTCGTCGTTGTGCGGGGCCTTGAACTCGCCGGTCCTGAAGTGGAGGAGCCGTCCCTCCTCCAGGGAGAGGGCACCCTTGGACACCTCGTAGAGGTAGTTGGCGGCGCTCGCCACGCCGGGCCGGCGGGAGAAGAGGAGCTGGCGCAGGGCGCCGTCGGGGACGGTGGAGGCCTCGTCCTGGAAATCCACGCGCACGATGAGGGCCCGCTCCGCGTGGTGCAGGGGCTCGGGCGTGAGGACGATGTCGGCGCCCCAGGCCGCGGCGGGCACCAGGTCGCGATGCCAGCCGTCCTTCTCCACGGCCAGCACGGTGTCCGAGGGATCGAGCTCCAGGTGGAACCGGCCCTGGGCGTCCGTGAGGGCCACGGGGGGATCCAGGTCGAGGGAGACCCGGGGCAGCCGGTCCGGATAGACCCGCACGCCGGCCAGCCCGCGGTGGCCATCGGTGACGCGGCCCGCCACGGGGGCACCGGAAAGGGCCAGGCCGGCCAGGAATGGCGCGGCCGCCCGGAGGAATCGCCTCATGCCGGCAGGGACAGCTTCTGGAGGTGGGCCAGGCGGGCCATGAGGGCCACGCGCCGGCGGGTCTCGGGCGCCACCAGGGGCTTCTCCATGGCGTCGGAGACGGGTTCCTTGAGCTTGGACCAGAGTTCGAGCTCGCCTGCGCCGTGGAGGAGGAGGATGGGCATGCCGGCCAGTTCGTCGGCCTGCTGGATGGCCATGGCCAGCGCCTGGGCGCTGCCCTCCAGCAGCTCCGTGTCCAGTACCAGCAGGTCGGGGCGGTGGGACAGGATCTGGGCCCGGGCCTGGCCCTCACCCTGGGCCTCGACGAAGGTGGCCTGGTCCTTCCCGAAGTGGTTCTGGACCTGGGCCCGCACCAGGGGGCTGCCGGAGACGACCAGCACCTTGGGCCGGGCGGGGGCCAGGGTGCCCACGGAACGGGCCAGGGCGTGGATGCGCAGGTGGGTCTGCACGCGCACCTGGAGCAGGAGCGTGGGGGCGGGCTTGCGGAGGAAGTCGTCGGCGCCGGCGGCGTAGCTCCGGTCCTTGGCG
>JAJYBX010000423.1 GCA_021778785.1 Acidobacteriota bacterium | reverse complement strand
TTCGCCTACCAGTTCCGCTGGTGGCTCTGAGCCGCGGGCGGAGACAGGAAAAGGGGGGCCGAGTGGCCCCCCTTTCGAAAAACCGCCAGCGCCAGGACTAGCCCCGAACGTCCTGCAGAGGTTCGGGATAAGGCGCTGTAACGCCCGAGCAAGCTCGGTCCAACAGCGCCTAATCCGTGGCGAAAGGCAGCAGCGCGATGTTGCGGGCGCGCTTGATGGCTTCCACGAGCATGCGCTGGTGGTTGGCGCACACGCCGCTGGTGCGGCGGGGCAGCACCTTGCCGCGCTCGGGGGTGAAGGCCTGGAGGGTCTTCACGTCCTTGTAGTCGATCATGAGGGACTTCTCGACGCAGAACTTGCAGAACTTCGCGCGTCGTCCCCCAAAAGCCTTCTTCTTCTTGGGCTTGCCCTTCTTGGCGTCAGCTCGGCGCTTCATCCGACCACCTCCTCAGGTGCGCGATCCTTGATGCCGGCCTGGGCCTTGCGCTTGCTCTCGCGCTCGATGCGCTGCTTGGCGCGGCCCGCGGCCTTGTCGGCCTCGTCCATGCGGACGCTCAGGAACTTGATGACCGCATCGTGGTTGCGGAAGCGGCGCTCCAGCTCGGCGATGAGGTCGGGACCCGCGTTCATCTCGAACAGGGTGTAGTAGCCCTCGCTGAACTTCTGGACTTCGTAGGCCAGCTTCTTGCGGCCCCACTTGTCGGTCTTGAGCAGTTCGCCACCCTGCTCGGCAATGATCCCCTCGAACTGCTTGACGAGCTCATCGCTCTGCTCGTCCGTCAGCGTGGGGGAGGCGATGAAGATGGTCTCGTAGCGACGCATCTGTCCTCCTTGTGGATGTGAAGCCCCCTCATGGATTCCAGGGAGCAAGGAAGACGCCTCCCGGTGGAGGCGCGGCCCTCCAGTCTGCCCGGAAAGGCCTTGGATCACAAGGCGGATTCGCCCGGGTGCCGGATCCGGAACCGGTAAACGCCCCGCGGCCCGGCGCGTAGGGAGAGGGGGAGGACACCATGGCGAAGGCGGGAGGGAGGCGTTGGCGGGGCCTGGGGCCGATGGCGGTCCTCCTGGGCCTGCTGGGTGGAGGATCCGTGGCCTCGGCGGCGCCCGGGCCGCTGGCGGTGCTCCGGAAGCAGACGCCCCCCGCCCGGCGCACGCAGGTCCTGGTGCTGGCCACCTTCCATTACCGGGAGCTGAAGGACGGCTTCCGGCCGGCCCTGGTGGGGCGCCTCCTGGATCGCCTGGCCGCCTTCCGCCCGGATGCCATCGCCGTCGAGGCCCTGCCGGGGGACGCGGTCCGGGCGCTGGGTCAGGAGATGGACGCCACGCCCGTCCACCGGGAGGTGGCGGAGGGGTTCGCCGCCGCCACCCTGGAGCTGGGGCGGGAGGCCCAGAAGGCGCTGGCCATGGACCCCCTCGAAGCGGCCCGGCAGCTGGAGGCCGGGGGCCGGCCCGAGCCGGGGACGCGGGGGGTCCTCGTGGCCCTCGCGGCCTACGAGTGGCCCACGGCCCTCCTGGCCTGGTCGCGGCTCTCCCCGGAGGCCCGCGACGGGATGCCCCGGATCCCGAAGGACCTCGCCGTCCGGCTGGACGCCCGGCTGGCGAAGGTCAACGAGATCCAGGACCTGGCCCTGCCGCTGGCCAGCCGCCTGGGGTTGGCGCGGCTCGAGGGCGTGGACGCCTTCGAGGACCTGTGGGCCATCGGTCCGGTGATGGAGACCCTGGCCCCCGTGGTCCGGTCGGATCCCCGTTTCGCCGCGGCCCGCCAGGCTCCCGTCTACCGCCGGTCCCGGGCCGAGCTGGCCTCCGCCCTGCGCCGGGGGGACCTGCTGCCCGTCTACCGCTTCCTGAACAGCGCCCGGTACGCCTCGGAAGATGCCGCGGCCCAGTGGGGCGTCTTCCTCCGGGCGGGCCTTGCCGGGCGCCGTCGGGAGGCCCTGTGGGAGGAGCGGAACCTGAAGATCGCCGCGCGGATCCGCGCCCTCTCCGCCCGCCACCCCGGGGGGCGGATCCTCGTCCTCTACGGAGCCGCCCACCGTCCCTTCCTCGAGGCCTTCCTCTCCCACTGCAGCGACCTCGCCCTGGTCCGGCCCGAGACGGTCCTGGGGACCGGCCGGTGAACCGTCAGGGGGCCGGGGCCCAGAACGCCGCGCCGTTCACCTGGTTGGCGAGGCCGCCCAGGTCGTCGGCGGCCGCCAGCAGCTCCAGGAACCGCGCGAAGGGGGCGTCCAGGGCGTCGAGGCGCTCCCACTCGGGATCGGTCCAAGGACCGAGGACGAAGTCCGCCAGGGGCCGCTCGAAGGGTCCGATGCCCAGGCGCAGCCGGGCCACCTCGCTGGTCCCGAGGTGCTCGAAGACGGAGGCCAGGCCATTGTGCCCCCCCGCCGAACCGTCCAGGCGGAAGCGGCCCGTGCCCAGGGGCAGATCCTTGTCGTCGTGGAGCAGGACCATCCGCCGGGGATAGAGTCCCGCCGCGGCGGCCTGGGCGCAGGCCTGGCCGCTGAGGTTCATGTAGGTGGTGGGGACCAGGGCCTGCAGCCCCTCCGCGAGGGGGTAGAGCGTCCCCGAGGGGAAGCGCTTCGCGGGCGCCGGG
>JAJYBX010000422.1 GCA_021778785.1 Acidobacteriota bacterium | reverse complement strand
GAAGCTTGATGGGGCCAGCATATCGCCTCATGGCCCCCCGTGGCACGGACCTCGCTTCCCAGGGGTTGACGCCACGTGGCGTTCCGAGAACGAGGAGGTACGACATGACGTCCGCCAGCCTGCAGTTCCGCACCTTCGCCGCCCTGGCGTTGACTTCCCTCCTCTGTGGCGCTTCGCCACAGCAGGACCGGGAACGTCGCGCTACGCCACAGCCCCGCGAGCCCATGCCCATGCGCAGCATGGACGAGCAGCGGCGGGCCACTCCCATGCCCACGGGCCCCCGGGGGAACCGCCTGGGCGGGGGCGACGACGGCGCCATGGGGCGCAGAGCCACCCCCATGCCCGGAGGGGGCCGGGTCACCACCTACACCGGCACCCGGATCATCGTGCCGCCCGCCTGGGAGCGCTGCCGGATCCAGCCGGACCTCCACTACTGGCAGGGCCGGGATCTCATGGCCCAGATCCAGTGGCTGTCCCGGAAGGGCTACCTCCCGGTGACCCCCGTGGGCGTGGGCGTCAATGCCCTCGCCGACTACACCCAGCGTCCCGCCGGCTGGCGGGCCTACGGCGTGGCGGTGCCCGCCGGCGGCCGCATCCAGGTGGAGGTCCACCACCCGAAGCTCGCGTGGTTCCGGCTCATGCTCGTGAACAAGTGGGGCGATGTCGGCCCCGGCATGATGCGGGCGGCCTTCGCGCCCCAGCCCGTGATGGTGACCTACGCCAACCCCGGCAAGGAGGCCACGGCGGTCTACATCATCGTGGACGATCCCGCCTGGTGGTCCGACAAGGATGCGCCCTACACCCTGACCTTCCGCAGGGACTGGGATCCCCTCAAGGTGGATCTGAGCCACGTGGCCATGGTCTCCGGCCTCTGGGGCGCCTCCCCCAGCGTGAGCGCCGAGTTCAGTGGGCCCAGCCTGACCGGACCGGCTGTCTACCCTCACTGAAACACTCCGGGGGTTCCACGCTGCGCGAACACCCCCGGACCCCCGCGCGAAGGCCCGGCAGAGCCGGGCCTTCGCTTGCCGGTTGCCTGAGGCGCCGCAGGACCATGGAGAGGGGGTCACGTCCAGGGACACCCCCCCGTCACCTGCATCCGGAAGGCCCGGGGCTCCACGGTGAGCTCGGCGCGGTCGCGCTCGGGGGCGGGTTCGCCGTCCAGGTGCCAGGGCAGGGCGCGGTCCAGGTGGAGGATGGCGCGGAGGAGGCGGCCCTCCTGGCGCAGGGGCGTGTGGCCCCCCTCCCGGAACAGCACCGGGGCCTCGGCCAGCAGGTCGAACCAGGAGGGGCGGTGGAGGCTGGCCCACTGCAACGCGCCGTCCGTGGGATCGGCGTGGGGCGCGATCCAGAGGCCCGAGCCGTACTGGGGCAGGTTGGCGAAACACAGGCTCCAGGCCCGCTCCGGCAGCTCCGGATCGTGGCCCCGCCAGGCCTCCCGGATGCGCTGGAAGCCCGTGGCGGGCTCGGGATCCGGGCCCGGAAGGGCGTCCCACCGGAGGCCCGCCTCGGGCCAGGTCCGCCACAGTTGCCAGGTGGCCCGGGCGTAGCTGGCGAAACCGCGGGAGGGCAGGGCGGCGAAGCGGTGGGCCACGGCGGCCTCGAAGCCCGTGCCGCAGAGGTTGAGGAAGGGCACGCCGTCCAGCCGCGGCAGATCCACCCGCAGCTCCCGCCCCTCCAGCAGGCGCTGCAGGGCCCCCTCGGGCTCCAGGGGCGTGCGGAGGCCCCGCGCCAGCCCGTTGCCGCTGCCCCCGGGAATGACACCGAGGGGGACGGGACACCCGGCCTTGAGGAGGGCCCGGGCCGCATGGTGCGCCGTGCCGTCGCCGCCCCACACCAGCAGCGGGCCACCCGCCGCCGCAGCCCGGGCGATGGCCGGAGCGTAGTCCCAGGGCGGGCCGAAGGGCAGGGGCTCCACCCGGTCGCGAAGCTCCTTCGGCAGGGGCCGGAGCAGGGCGTCCGGATACTTCGGGTGCGTGCCCGAGGCGGGGTTGAAGAGGACCGGCAGCCTCACGGGGCCTGGTACTCCAGCCGCAGCCACCGGATGGTGCCGCGGGCCTCCTCCTCGGCGCGGGCGCGGTTCAGGGCCACCAGGCGCTCCAGGATGGCCGCCTCCGGCAGGTCCGCGGGCCAACCGTAGGCCGCCGCCACGGCGTCGTCCAGCCGGCGGTGCAGCTCCAGCAGCAGGCTGACGAGGGCCGTGTCATCCAGGGCCTGCTCCTTGCCGGTCAGGGCCTCGCCGTTGCGCAGGCGTTCCAGCAGGTTGTAGAGCTGGGCAAGCCTCGCGCCTTGCTCGAAGGCCTTCTTACGATGGCCGTCTATCTCTTCGGCCAGGTCCCGAATGGCCGATTGCTGAGCTACGGAAACATCGGGGAAGGGGAAGGGATCGAAGCAGCGGGACTTCACGTACACCGGGTCGTTTCCGACACCCAGGAACCCCCCAGTTGCCAAGGCCCAAGCGCCATGGATCCGGCTGCTGAGGATACCCAGGTGGAAGGCATCGTCGCTGGCGATGACGATGAGTTTGTTGTCGGGCACGGTGGCGCCGTCCAGGAACTGGAAGGTGCGGTGCTTGGCGGTCTCCACCGTGGCGATGT
>JAJYBX010000020.1 GCA_021778785.1 Acidobacteriota bacterium | reverse complement strand
CCAGAGCGTCCACGGGCACGAAGCGCAGCGAGGCGGAATTGATGCAGTAGCGCAGCCCACCCCGGTCCCGGGGGCCGTCGTCGAAGACGTGGCCCAGGTGGGAATCCGCCTGCTTCGAGCGGACCTCGGTGCGGACCATGCCGTGGGAGAGGTCCCGCTTCTCGACGACCTCCTCCGCCGCCAGGGGCCTGGTGAAGCTGGGCCAGCCGCAGCCGGAGTCGAACTTGTCCCTGGAGGAGAACAGGGGTTCGCCGCTGACGACATCCACGTAGAGGCCCTCGCGATGGTCGTTCCAGTACTCGTTGCGGAAGGGCGGCTCGGTACCGGCCTCCTGGGTCACGCGGTACTGCTCGGGCGTGAGCCGCTGCCTGAGGGCGTCCTGGCCGGGTTTCCTGGTGTCGTTCAAAGGTGCCTCGTTCGTCGGTGGGTTCGCGCCGGAGCGGGTGGCGTGGACGCCGGCCAGCACGATCCCGATGCCCGCCAGCGCCACGAGGAGGGTGGTCCCCCATTTCATGCCCACGCTCATGGTACAGGTCCCCCTTGAGGACTTGGATGCCGGCGGAGGACCGGATGGTACAGCTCACCTGTCATCGCCTCCATCAAAAGGCTGGTCGCGGAAGACGCGAAAGGCCACGGAAGACACGGAAGAATCCGAGGACCAGGACCGCCTTCTTCCGCGACTTCCTGCCATTTTCCGTGTCTTCCGCGACCAGCGCTTTCCCCGAGGCCTGTCCAGCCCTAACGGACCGGCTCAGTGGCCGCCTTCGCCGGCGAGCTTCCGGGCCAGCTCGCCCACCACGGCCTTGGCGTCGCCGAAGAGCATGAAGGTCTTGTCCAGGAAGTACAGCTCGTTGTCGATGCCGGCGAAGCCCGGATTCTTGGAGCGCTTGATGGCATAGACGGTGCGGGCCCGGTCGGCGTCGATGATGGGCATGCCGTAGATGGGGCTGGTCTTGTCCGTGCGGGCCGCGGGGTTCACGACATCATTGGCGCCG
Source organism: Acidobacteriota bacterium (assembly GCA_021778785.1). Classification (GTDB taxonomy): domain Bacteria; phylum Acidobacteriota; class Holophagae; order Holophagales; family Holophagaceae; genus Geothrix. Next base: position 11,494 of record JAJYBX010000020.1, on the reverse strand, counting down.
ATGATGAGGGCCACGTCGGCCTGGGGCATGTCGCCGTTGATCTCGTCCATCTCCACCAGGTCGTCGTAGGGGATCTCCGCCTCGGCCAGCAGGACGTTCATGTGGCCCGGCATGCGGCCCGCCACGGGATGGATGGCGAATTTCACCGTGACCCCCCGCTTCTTCAGCAGGTCGTAGAGCTCGCGGACCTTGTGCTGGGCCTGGGCCACGGCCATGCCGTAACCGGGGACGATGACCACGAGGCTGGCCTGCTCCATGACCTGGGCGGCGCTCTCCACGGTGTCGGCCTTGTAGACCTTCTCCTCCCCGCCCTCGGCCTTCTGCTGGGCCTGGCCGAAGGCGCCGAACAGCACGTTGGTGAAGGACCGGTTCATGGCCTTGCACATGATGATCGAGAGGATGAGGCCCGAGCTGCCGTCCAGGGCCCCGGCGGTGATGAGCAGCTTGTTGTTCAGCACGAAGCCCATGGCCACGGCCGAGAGGCCCGCGTAGGAATTCAGGATGGAGATGACGGTGGGCATGTCCGCCCCGCCGATGGGGATGATGAGCAGCACGCCGAAGGCCAGGGAGAGCAGCACGATGAGCCCGAAGGCCAGGGGTCCCCAGACTGCGAGGGGATTCAGGACCAGGGCCACGCCCAGGCCCAGGGCGACCGCGAACAGGAGGAGGTTGACCAGGTTCTGGAAGGGGTAGGTCACCGGCCGCTGGGGGATCCAGGCCACCTCCTGCAGCTTCCCGGCGGCGAGCAGCGAGCCCGTGAAGGTGAGGAAGCCCAGGAGGATCTCGGCCACGAGGGCCACGACGATGAAGGGGGCCAGGGCCTCGGCATTGCGCTGCCCGTAGTAGAGGAAGTACTTCGCGGTGCCCACGAGGCCTGCGGCCAGGCCGCCGAAGGCGTGGGAGAGGGCGGTCCGCTGGGGAACGGCGGTGAGGGGGACCAGGGCCAGGGGGTAGCCGATGGCGGAGCCCAGTACGAAGGCCCCCAGGATCCACCAGTAGTGGGTGCCGCCCGTGGCGGCCACGCCGGCCAGGGTGCCCGCCACGGCCAGCAGCATGGCCCCGACGCCCGAGAAGACGCCCTTGCGGGCCGTCTCGGGGTCGCTCATCCAGCGCAGCGACAGGATGAAGAGGGCCGTGGAGACCAGGTACAGGAGCTGGACGAGGGTCTCCGCGCTCATGCGGCACCTCCTGTGCCGCACCCTGCGGGCTTCGCCTTCGGCAAAGTGGCGCTCCGCTTCTGCTGCGCGCTCATTTCGCGGCCCCCCCGCTCTCGCGCTTCTTGAACATCTTCAGCATCCGGTCGGTGATGAAGAAGCCGCTGACGATGTTCGTGGTGGAGCAGACGATGGCCACGAGGCCCAGGACCGTGATGAAGGTCGGGGCCTCCTTCCCGGCGGACACGATGATGGCGCCCACCACGGCGATGGCCGAGATGGCGTTGGTGAGGCTCATGAGCGGCGTATGCAGCAGGCGCGACACCCGCTGGATGACCATGATCCCGATGAAGGTCGCCAGCATGAAGACGAACAGGGCGCCCATGAGATCGAGCTGCCCGTGCCCTCCGCCCGCGGGATGGGGCGGTCCCTGGACCGCGGTGGTCGGTGTACCTTCGCGCACGTCGTCCTCCTTCCGCTCAGGCCTGGAGGGCCTTGAGGGTGGGTCCGTGGAGGACCTTCCCCTCGTGGGTGATCGCGCAGCCCTTCTGGAGGTCGTCGTCCCAGTCGAGCCGGAACGCCTTCCCGTCCTTGTCCCAGAAGGCCATGACGAAATTCAGCAGGTTCTTCGAGAAGAGCGTGCTGGCCGCGCGGGGCACAGTGGCGGGCAGGTTCGTGGGCGCCAGGATCGTGACGCCATCGACCTCAACCCGTTCGCCGGGCCTGGATAGGACGCAGTTCCCGCCGCCGTCGGCCCCCAGGTCCACGATCACGGAGCCGGGCTTCATGGCCCGCACGGTGGCCTCGTCCAGCAGCTTCGGGGCCACCACGCCGCCGATGAGGGCCGTGGTGATGACCACGTCCACCTGGGCGCAGTGCTCGGCCAGCATCCGCGCCTGGCGGGCCTTGTCCTCCGCCGAGAGCTCCGCGGCGTAGCCGCCGCCGGCCTGGGCGCTCTGGGCCAGCTCGATGCCCACGTACTTCCCGCCCACGGATTCGATCTGCTCCTTCACCTCGGGCCGCACGTCCGTGGCCGAGACGGCCGCGCCGAGGCGCTTGGCGGTGGCGATGGCCTGGAGGCCGGCCACGCCCGCGCCGATGACGAAGACCTTGGCGGGCAGGGTGGTGCCGGCCGCCGTCATGAACATGGGGAAGTAGGCGGGGAATTCCGTGGCGGCCAGCAGCACGCCCTTGTAGCCGGTGATGTTCGCCTGGCTGGAGAGGGTGTCCATGGCCTGGGCCCGGGTGGTGCGGGGGATGCAGTCCGTGGAGAAGGCCGTGACGCCCCGAGCCGCCAGGCGCTGCACGGCGTCGAGGTGCCGGGTGGGGAAGAGGGAGGCGAGGAGGATCGCCCCGGGCTTCAGCAGGTCGGCCTCGTGGGTCCCGTCGGGCCGCGCCTGGGGGGATTGGACCTTCAACACGAAGTCGGCCTCCCCGAGCAGCGCCGTGGCCTCCGCGACGATCCGGGCGCCGGCCGCCTCGTAGGCCGCGTCGGGAAACCCCGCCGCAAGGCCGGCGCCGGTCTCGAGGGCCACCTCCGCGCCGGCCTGCACGAGCTTCCGGCAGGCGTCGGGGTCCAGGGCGACGCGCCGCTCGCCCGCCCTCGTCTCCTTCGGAACAGCGATCTTCATGGTTCCCTCACGATCTCCGGGCTCCGGCCGGGCCGGATCCAGGGCGCGTCACTGATGGATGGGCTTCCAACCTTCCATGGCGGGTCTGCAGCTGTGCCGACACGATACACCGGCCCGGGGGGTCCCGCGCTACCCTTCGTGGATGACGGATGGCGCCGCACTCCCGGTCCCCCCCTCCCCGGTCCGGGGCCGGGGCGTGGGCCTGCTGCTGGTGGCGGCCTCCGGCCTCTGCTTCGGGATGCTGCCCATCTTCAACCGGCAGGCGGCGGCCCTGGGCCTGGGCGTGCCCACCTTCCTGGCGGTGCGCTTCCTGGTGGCCGGGGGCGTCCTCTGGGCCTGGCTGGCGCTGCGGGGGCCGCGGCCCCGCCTGCGGGGCGGGCAGGTGGCGGGGTTCGCGGGGATGGGCCTCCTCTACGTGGTGGAGAGCGGCCTCTACTTCGCCAGTTCCCGGCGCATCCCCGTGGCCCTCACGGCCCTGCTGCTCTACCTCTACCCGGTGCTGGTCGCCCTGTGGGAGTGGCTGGCGGGGCGCCACCGCCTGGAGGGCCGCGACCGCGTGGCCCTGGTGGCCTCCCTCCTGGGGACGGCCCTGGCCGTGGGCTCGCCGGGGCGGGGCACCGATGCCCTGGGCCTCGCCATGGGGCTGGCCACGGCCTTCGGCTACACGGCCTACATGCTGCTGGGCGCCCGGCTGCAGAAGGGCGTGCCGGCCCTGGTGGCCAGCGCCTGGATCATGGGCACGGCGGGGCTCATGTACCTCCTGCTGGCCCTGGCCACCCACCGCTGGGAGCCCGCCCTGGCCCTGAAGGCCTGGAGGCCGCTCCTGGGCCTGGCCGTGGTGGGGACGCTGCTGCCCATCCCCATGCTGCTGGCGGGCATGGCCCGCATCGGCCCGGCGCGGGCCTCGGTGGTGAGCACGCTGGAGCCCCTGGGGGCCTGCCTCTTCGGGGCGCTCTTCCTGGGGGAGCTGCTGCGGCCCTGGCAGTGGCTCGGGGCGGCCCTCATCCTGGGCGCCGTGGTGCTGCTCTCGGCGGAGCGCACCCCGGAGGAGCCCCTCGCCGAGCGCTGACTACTTCCGGCGGGGCCTGGGCGCGGCGGGCACCGGCGGCAGGGGGATCGTCACCTCCGCCTCCGGGTTCCGGTGGGTGCCGAGGAAGCGCCGGACCGCCACGGATTCCAGCATGGCCTCGAAGCCATCCGCGGGGAGGGGGCGGCCCAGGAGGAAGCCCTGCAGGCAGTCGCAGCCCAGGAGCTCCAGCATGTCGCGCTGGCCCTCGGTCTCCACGCCTTCGGCGACCACGGTGAGCTTCAGGCTGTGGGCCAGCTGGATGACCGCCCGGACGATGTGCTCCGAGGACATCTCCGGCTCCTCCGACTGGAGGGCGGCGATGAAGGACTGGTCGAGCTTCAGGGTGGTGATGGGCAGGCGCTGGAGGTAGCCCAGGGAGCTGTAGCCCGTGCCGAAGTCGTCGATGGCGATGCGGGTGCCGATCTCCCGGAGGCGGCGCAGGGGCTGCACGTCCTCATGGCCCTGGCGCATGACCAGGCTCTCCGTGAGCTCCAGTTCCAGCCGCTCGGCCGCCAGGCCCGAATCCGCGAGGGCCCTCACCACGCAGGCATCCCAGTCCCCGTGGGCGAACTGCAGGGCGGAGACGTTCACGGCGAGGATGAGGGGATCGGGCGTGGTGGCCTGCCAGAGGGCCATCTGGCGGCAGGATTCCCGCAGGGCCCACTCGCCGATGGGGAGGATGAGGCGGTTCTCCTCGGCCAGGGGGATGAACTTCATGGGGGGCACGGGTCCCAGCAGGGGATGGTTCCAGCGCAGCAGGGCCTCGGCGCCGGCCAGCCGCCCGTCCATGAAGAACTGGGGCTGGTAGTACATCTGCAGTTCGCCGTTGCGCAGGGCATCCCGCAGGCACTGCTCCAGCTCCTGGCGCTCCATGGAATTCTGGCTGAGCGTGGCCGTGAAGCACTCGATGCGGTCGCCCCCCCGCTCCTTGGCGCGGTACATGGCGGATTCGGCATGGACCTGCAGGGTTTCGGCATCCAGGCCGTCCTGGGGGAAGGCGCAGACGCCGATGCTGGCGCTGAGGCTCACCTCGCGGGACCCGGCGAGCACGGGCGCCTGGAGGGCCTCCAGCAGCTTCTGGGCGGCCCGGGTCGCGCCCAGGGCATCCTTCAGTTCCGGCAGCAGGACCATGAAGCGGTCGCCGCCCATGCAGGCGAGGGTGTCCTCCTGGCGGAGGGCGCCCTGGAGCCGCCGGGCCACCTGGCGCAGCACCTCGTCCCCGCCGCCGTGGCCCAGCAGCTCATTGACGCGCTTGAAGCGGTCCAGGTCCAGGTGGAGGACGCCCACGGAACCCCGGTGGCGATGGGCCTGGAGCAGGGCCTGGGTCAGGCGGTCCGAGAAGCGGCGGTGGTTGGGCAGCTCCGTGAGCGGGTCCAGCAGGGTGAGGTCCGACAGCCGGCGCTCCAGTTCGGCGATGCGGCCTTCCGCCTTCCGCAGGCGGCCCTCCGCGTCGAGACGGTGGATCTCGCGCAGGAAGCCCTTGAGGTTCGGCCCGTCGGGGTTCGGCAATTCGGCTCCGGGAAACTGCAGCCAGGGTAAACCCCCTTGGGGGAGCCGGCCAGCCGGAACGCAGCCGTGGCATGCTCACTACCTGGAGGTCACCATGGCCGGACCCTTCGAAGCGCACGTCGCCACCGCGATCCTCGGCATGGACACCCTCTGGGGCGGGGATGTCATGAACCCCTCGGGCATGGGCCGCTTCATCGCCGATACCTGGTTTTCCGACGCCTCCCTGCCCGCCGCCTACACCCACCCGGCCGCGGCGCGCCTGCGGGAGACCGGCGGCGTGTCCGCGAAGGCCCCGGACCGGGCGGCCCTCGACGCCTACCTGGGGGACGTGGATGTGCGCGGCGCCATCGCCGCCCTGGCTGCAGATGCCCAGGAGATGGGCGGCCTGAGGGGCCGCTATGTGGCGGGCCTGGCCCTCAGCTTCGAGGTGATGTGGGACCTGGCCATGGAGCTGCTGGGGAAGGGCGCGCCGGTTCCCTACGAGCGCTGCGTGCGGGCCTCCACCGGCCTTCCGCCCTCCCCCTCGGAACCCGCGGAGAAGCGCCGGGCGGTGCGGGAGCTGCTCACGGAAGCCGGGCATCCCTCCTCCGGTGAATCGGGACTGCTGGCCGCGGTGGACGCCTGGCGGACCCTCCGCCGCGTGCCCATGGCCTCGGTGCGCTCCGTGGGCGCGGCCTACATCGCCCGCTACGCGGCCCTGGCCGAGCGCCATCTCCGGCCGCACCTGCCGCCGGAGCTGCGCGACGTGCCCATGGACAACATCGAATTCCTGCCCGTCAAGGATGCCTGGTTCTCCGGCTCCATGAACTACCTGGGCCGCGCCCGCCGCGCCAACGGCCGGCCGGAATACGAGGCCACCTACGAGATCAACGCCTCGCTGGAGATCACCGTGCCGGAGTTCGAGCAGCTGGTGACCCACGAGGTGGTGCCCGGCCATGTCACGACTTTCGCCTTCCTCCAGGATCTCTACTGGCGGGGCCGGGTGGGTTTCGAGGCCTCGGTGCTCACCATGAACACCCGCGCCGCCACGCTCTTCGAGGGCATCGCCAACAACGCCATCCTCATCGCCCACGGCGTCACCCGCGTGGACCAGGTGCCCGACCCCGACCTGCGCCTCGGCCTCCTGCTGGCGCTGCTCCAGGACGACGCGAAGAACCAGGCCTCGTACCTCCTCTGGCAGGAGGGCGTTTCCGAGGCGGAGGTGGCGCCCACCCTGCGCCGCGACTTCCTGGTATCGGAGGAACGCGCCGCCAAGTTCGCGGGCCCCTGGGGCCGCCACCCGCTGATGGGCCGCATGTACCTGCCCTGCTACCGCGCCGGCACGGATCTCGTCGCCCGCCTCCTGCGCACGCACGCGCCCGAACGGCTGCTGCCCGTCCTCTACGGCTGCGCCGGCCTGGTGGACGCCAGCACCATCGAGGACGCCCTGGCGCCCTAGATGATCAGGTTGCCGTTGCGCAGCTTGTGCACCAGGAGATCGAGGGGGATGAAGAAGATGCGCAGGGCCCGATGGTGCCTGCGGCGGTCCCCCCGGGACCGCAGTGCGCGCCGTTCCGTGCCGGCTTCCCGGCTGTAGCCCGAGGATTCCCGCTGCCGCCGATCCGTCATCCGGTCCTCCTTGCGGAGCAATATAAGCCGGAGGGCTGGAAAATGCAGGGTAAAAAACCGGCCCCTTCTTCTTTCCGTGCGCTCCGCGCTGAGAACAGGCAGCCTTAGCCCTCCATCGCGGAGCCGGAAGCCGGGCGCGGAGGTGGTCCAATGGACCCGGAGGGCATTCATTCCGATGGATTCCGGGTGGAAGGTGGTGGTCGGGGGACACGGACGGGCCTTGGCCTGCCTCGGGGGCACCGCCGTCATGCTGTGGCTGCTGAACCAGGCCCGGCGATCCTTCTGGCTGTTCTCCCTCCTGGCCCTGCCCGGGACGGTCTGCCATGAGGCCTGCCATTGGGCCGTGGGCCACCTGCTCAACGGCCGGCCCGTCCGCTTCACCGTGGTCCCGCGGCGCGAGGGGCGCGGCTTCGTGCTGGGCTCCGTGGCCCTGGCGAACCTCCGCTGGTACAACGCCTTCTTCATCGGCCTCGCGCCGCTCCTCCTGCTGCCCGCCGCCTTCGGCCTCTTCCTGTGGCGCTTCGGCGGAACCTCCAACCCCGGGTGGCCCGAGCTGGGCCTCGCCTTCCTCCTGGCCAACCTCCTCTTCGGAGCCATCCCTTCCGGTCAGGATCTCCGCATCGCCGCCCGGTCCCCCGTCGGGTGGCTGTTGCTGGCGGCGGCGCTGGGCTGGGGGTGGCGGCGGATGACGCACGCGGGGCATGGGCGCGTCACGACCCTCCAGCCCGGACGCAGTCCTTCACACGAGGGGTCATGGCGCGGCTGACGGTCAGCTCCACCTTGGGGGCCACCATGACCTTGATGCGGCCCACCGAGGCGGGGCGGATGCCTTTGACCGTCCGGGGGCGCAGCAGCAGATGGCGCTGGATCCGGAGCAGCCCGTCCTCCGGAAAGGCCTGCTCCACCTCCGCCAGGGCGACCCAGCGCGTCAGAAAGCGGTTCTGGCCCCGGCAGGCCCACACATGGTCGTTCTCCAGCTCGAAATGGGTGACGTGATCCAGCTCCATGTAGATCTCCCCGTCCCCGGCCCGGATGGGAAACCGGACGGGAAGCGGCAGGAGGGTCTTCAGCTCCTCAGGGCTGAGGGGTCGGACCAGCCGGTCGCGCAGGCGCTCCAGGCATTTGGCCAGGCGGTCCTCGAACACCGGCTTCAGCAGGTAGTCCGCGGCCGCAAGCTCGAAGGCGCGCACGGCGTAGGAGGAGAAGGCCGTCACGAAGACCACGGGTGGGCCCCCGCGCACTTCGGCCAACACCTCCATCCCGCTGAGGCCGGGCATCTGGATGTCGAGGAAGATGACATCCACTTCGCCGGGCTCCTTCAGCCACTGGAGCAGGGCCACGCCATCCCCGAGCTCCCCCGCGATCGTGCACCCGGCCTCCAGGAGCAGCCGCGTCAGCCGCTCCCTCGCCAGCGGCTCGTCATCGACGACCAGGGCCCTCAGTGGTTTCATGGCCGCATTCTACTTGGATTGCCTCCAGTCGGATGCAGGCGAGCGTGCCCTCGCCGGAGGGACCGACCGACAGCGTGGCCTCGGAACCGAAGTGCAGGGCCAGGCGGGACCGCAGGTTCTTCACGCCGATCCCGTTCCTGCCTTCCGTTTCCCGGAAGGGCATTCCGGAATTCCAGACCTCCAGGAAGACGGCGCCATCCTGGGCCCGGGCCCGGATGACCAGCTCCCCCCCCGGAATGCTGGGCGCGATGCCGTGCTTGATGGCGTTCTCCACCAGCGGCTGGAGGAGGAGGGGGGGCAGCTCGATCTCGTCCAGGCCCTCATCCCATTCCCATAGGACCCGGAGCCGGGTCCCGAGGCGGATCGATTCCAGGGCCAGGAAATCGGCCACGATCTTCCGTTCCTCCCGGAGGGGCAGGCGCATGTGCTCGGAGGCGCGCAGGATGCGCCGGAGCAGGTCGGACAGGTGCCGGACGGCGCGCTCCGCGGCCTTGGCGTCCTTGTGGATGAGCTCCGCGAGGCCGTTCAGGGCGTTGAACAGCACGTGGGGATGGACCTGGCCCTGGAGCAGGCGGTTCTTGGCGATCTGGGCCTCGGCCTCGGAAGCCTCTCGGCGCTCCTCCGAGTAGGCCCGCGCGGCGACGAGTCCTCCGACGATCATCATGGCCGGGCCCACGAGCGAGATGTAGATTTCCAGGACCTTGCCCAGGCTGAACCGGACGCCCGCCCGGGCGAGGAACCAGGCATCGATGATCGGGAGCAGCGCGGCGATGGCTTCACAGGAGAGGGCTGAGAGCGTGAAGCCCAGGATGAACTTCCAGGGGGACCGGAGCCGGCGGGTGAGGATCCAGGGCAGGGGGGCCAGCCACGCGAAAGCGGTGATGTGCGTGAGTGGAGCCGACACCGCGCTGGCCCACCACCACCCGGAGCCGATCCGATGGGAGGCCCAGAGGCCGTACACCAGGAAGGCGACCCAGAGCACGTAGGTGATGCCGATGACCCGCCAGTTCCTGGCCAAGGGGAACAGGGATTTCCAGAGGTTCGCCGAGCCCAGGGGCTCCATCTCCTTGGACTCGTCGAACACACGCCGGTCCTCACTAAAGCGTGGTGAAGGAGGTGGTGAGGGTCGGGGGCGGCATCCACTTACCGCCATGGTTCGACCCCTGGCCTTCGGCGGATCCGGCGGCCGGAGGGTTCAGCATCGCGCTCGTGGCGCTCGCCTGCTGGATGGATTCCCTGCGGAAGGAGAGGGTGGTGTTCATGGGGGCTCCCAGGCCGCGCCACGGGGCGCGAACCTGTTTCTGAGCCCTTCCGGGACGGGGACCAACCACTTTCCATGAACGGTATGTAAGCACACCTTCAACCGTTGGGCCGGCCGGATGGTACCGTTCGGCGCTTCCGGGTTCCGCCCGATCGGGAGATGGTCTTCTGGAGGAGACCCACCCGTGAGAGCGTGCGCGCATGCCTGAACCGCCCACCTGCCAAGCCGCCGACTTCTTCCTCCTGCGCACCCCGGGTCTCCCCCTGGAGGCGCTCGATCCCTCTGATCTCCTTCCGGGCGGAGCCGGGGCGCTGGAGGACAGGGGAGCGGGCCCGGACGGGGGCCGCGGAGCCCTGCGCCGGATCCTCCGCGAACGGGTCCGCCGCGATGAGGTGCGGGAGGCGCTGGCCCTGGCCTCCCCCGATCTCGCCTCGCGCCTGGAGGCCTGGCTGGGCGGTACGCTGGAGGCCGCCGCGGCCCGGGGCGTGGAGCGGTCCCTGCTGAAATACCTCAGCCGGATGAGCCACCGCGCCACGCCTTTCGGCCTCTTCGCGGGCGTGTCCCTGGGCGCCTGGGGGGCCGCGAGCCGGCTTTCGGTGGCGCCGTGGCGGGCCTGCCGCAAGGCCGTGCGGCTGGACTGGGGCGTCCTGGAGGCCCTGGTGGACCGCCTGGGGCGGGACCCGCTCGTCCGGTCCGGGATCGCCCATCGCCCCAACACGAGCCTCCACGCCTGCGGAGGCTGGTACCGGTACCTCGAGCGTCGGGACGGGGAGGGGCGGGGGCGGACCTACCACCTGGAGGCCGTGGAAGCCACGCCGCACCTCGAGTTCGTGCTCGAGGAGGCCCGGGCGGGGCTCCCCCTGGGTGAGTTGGCGGTGCGCCTGGCCCGCCGCCTCGGGGTGGATGAGCCCGTGGCCCGGGCCTACCTCGATCAGGTCATCGAGGCCCAGGTGCTCTGCGGGGACCTCCAGCCGCCGCTCACCAACCCCGACCCGATCGGTCACGTGGCGGCGCGGCTGCGGGCTCATCCAGCCACGGCTCCGGGTGCCGTGCCCCTGGTCGCGCTGGAAGCGGACCTGAAGGCCGTGGCGGAGGCGCCACTCGGCGCCCACCCTGCGGGGTATCCCGCCCAGGTGGCGTCGCTGGCGGCCCTGGAGATCCCTCCCGGAACCCGGGATGTCCTCCAGGTGGACCTCTACCGTCCCGCCCCGGATCTGAGCCTGTCCCCCCGGGTGCGCCGCGCCCTGGAGGAGGGGGCCGACCTGCTCCGCCGCCTGACCCCGCCTCCGGAGGAAGGTCCCCTGGCCCGGTTCCGGGCGGCCTTCACGGCCCGGTACGAGGCGCGATGGATGCCGCTCCTGCAGGTGCTGGATGAGGAAAGCGGGATCGGGTTCGACGGGGAGCCCCCCCTGGACGACCCCCTGCTGGAGGGTCTGCCGCTCCACCGCCCGCCCCCGCCCCGCGGGCTGTCCCCGCGGGACCGCTTCCTCCTGGCGGAGCTGCCCAGATGGCAGGCGTCGCGGATCTGGGAACTGGAGGACCGCGATCTGGAGGCGCTCACGAACCCGGAACCCCAGCCCTTCCCCCCCTCCTTCGCGGCGCTGGCCTGCCTGGCGGCCTCCGATCCGTCGGCCCTCGACCGGGGCGGGTTCCAGTTCTGGATGGAGCAGTACTCGGGACCCACCGCCGCCCGCTGGCTGGGGCGGTTCGCCGCCGGGGACCCCGACCTGAAGGAGGCCCTCCTGCGCCACCTGCGGAAGGAGGAGGCCGCGCGCCCGGAGGCCGTGTTCGCCGAGGTGGTCCACGTGCCC
>JAJYBX010000421.1 GCA_021778785.1 Acidobacteriota bacterium | reverse complement strand
TCGATGATGGATTCTTTCACGGCGGTAACACGGGTTCAAATCCCGTTAGCCCTACCAAAAACACCCTGGAGCATTCCAGGGTGTTTTCATGTCAGGCAGCAAGGTTGATTATTTAATGATTAACGAATCCTTACTGCATGATCCCTCTTTGCATAGTTGTTGATGTAGGTATTCAGGCCTCTGCCGCTCAATGCCAGCTGTTTCATCTGCTGGATATTCGCGACTCCGGCGCTGGAGCAGTCGTAGAGGTAGACGGTTCCATCGCTGAATTCGACGGTGATGGAGTCGGAGCTTAATTCGAAGGCCTTTATGTCAGAATCGGCCTCTCCATTCACGTAACGATGCATGCTGTCCTCTGGAAGGCCTGTAGGCGTGATCGATGCCAACCCATGTCCTGAAGCATTGCTTCATTTGCCGAGATACTGCTTCACATCGTCAACCTTGGGACCCACGACCGCCACCGCCTCCCGGATCCGCTCCTTGGAGACGCTGAAATAGATGGCCCAGTCCCTCAGATCGTGGATCTCGTCGACGTTGATCCATTCCCGGTCTTCGGGGGGGCGTCTCATCAGATCGTCCGGCACAACACCTCCTGGGGATGGGAGTCGAGTGGAATCGGGGCTCCCCGACCAAGCACGGCTTAAGGCGAATCCTAGGCCTTTCGCGGAATCGTGCCGTGGTCTACCCCCGAACGGTCGATTCCACCGGCCGAGCGGGAGGGTCTGGATGGTCCTGGCCCCCAGGGTCGGACCCCGCCCCGTTCAACGGCCCAGGGGGCGGGCGAGACGGGACTCGTAGAGGCGGGTCAGGAACTCCATGAGGACCCATTCGTGCTCCCGGGGGCGGGTCCGGAGCAGGCGGTTGAGGTGCATGTGCGCCAGGCTCCCGGCGATGCCGGCTCGATCCTCCTCCAGCCGTCCCTGGTCGAGGGCCTCACGGATCCGCGCCAGAGCTTGCAGCCCGGGAGGACAGGCGGCCCCGGGCGGGTGGGGGAACGCCGCCTCCAGTTCCTTCCGCAGGGCCCTGAACGTCAGGCCCGCCTGGGCGCTCCCGGCCCCCGCATCCCCGAACTCCTCCCGGAAGCGGTCCCGGCTGGCCTGGGCCAGTGCCTTCCGCGCGGGGAGATCCAGTCCCAGGGCCGCCCAGATCCGGTCCACCCCCCGCAGTCCGAGTTGCCAGCGCGCCTCCGGCGCCACCCCGCCCACCAGGCGATCCAGGGTCTGCTGGCTGTCGTCGTGGAACCACGCTTCCGCCAGGGCGAAGCCCTCCGCGCCCCCGTAGCGCTCCAGCTCGGGTTCGAAGGTGTCCACCTGCCATTTCCAGAGGAGTCCCTGGGCCAGGTACCCCTCCAGGTGGCCGTGCATCCGGGCCAGCAGGCCCGCGAGCAGCCGCCCGGGGAGGCCATGGAAGCGGAGGCGGAGGTGGGGGTCCGGGTCGCGGTACCGGAGGAAGTGCCACCGGTCCCACAGCCCCTCCGAACCCGTCGCCCGGAGCAGGGGCTCCAGCTCGACCAGGAGGCGGTCCGCGCTCGCCGGTCCGCAGTAGAGCTTGAGGGAGAGCCATTCCGAACCGGGGGCGTAGGCCCGGGGGCCGGCCCCCGGGCGCAGCGGGGGGAGCGGGCGGCCCCCGGACCGGGCCGCTTCGAAGGGAATGACCAGTTCGTGGGCGAAGCGCCCTTCCGGCGAGGTGACCAGGGCCTGGGCCGGCTCCGGGAACCCTTCCGTGAGGGTGAAGACGGGACGGTGGGCCACGAGGTGGTGCAGCGTCTCCACCCAGAGGATCTGGTCCAGGTCCACCCACAGGCTGTTGTCCGCATCGGTGAGCATGACGAAGCGGGGCCAGCCCCGGCTGGCCCGCAGGGCCTGGAAGGCGCCCCAGGGCTCCCCGCCGGAACCCGCCAGCGCCTCCTCCAGCTCCCGGGCCTCCACCCGCCACCGGGCCCTGCTGAGGACCTGCCGTCCCCGGACCACCCGCGGCAGGAAGGGCTGATCGGCCAGGGCCCCCCAGGACCAGCCCCCGGGGCGGCCGTCCTGGTCCTGCAGGTGCGCCAGGAACCGGTAGACGGCGGGCCCGCGCTTGAAGTTGTGGGCCGAGGAGAGGCGGGGCACCACCTCCCGTCCCAGGCGGGTCGAGGCCAGCCACACCCGGCCACCCCGCACGGTCACCTGGAGCTCTGACGGGGGGATCGTCCGGTCCTCCGGAATGCCGGGCGCGGCCAGGAAGGGGATCTCGTAGTCCCGCAGCGCGGGCCGCGCCAGCACGTTGCCCATGCGGCCCTCGGGCACGTGGACCACCTCGGCGAACACGGCCTCCGGGCGCGCGGCCTCCTCCTTCCGCAGGTGGCGCAGGAGGGCCTCCTTCAGGTCGGGATCCCCGGCGGCGAACCGCCCCAGCCAGCGGGCGGCGGTGGGTCCCGAGTACTGCTCCATCCAGAACTGGAACCCGCCCCGGTCGAGGGCCGACGGATCGGAGGCCGTCAGGCAGGCCAGCGCCGCGAAGGAGGGGGGGAAGGGCTGGGGTTCCGGGTTCGTGAGCGCCTCCAGATCGCGGTCCTCCAGTTCCCAGATCCGCGACGCCTGCCATCTGGGCAGCTCCGCCA
>JAJYBX010000420.1 GCA_021778785.1 Acidobacteriota bacterium | reverse complement strand
GTGTTCGCCGCCGTCACGGGTGCGGTAGAGCCGCTGGTTGCCGAAGTAGAGGGCCTTCGGCCCCTTCCGTGAGAAGGCCAGGGGCAGGGTCCAGGCGCGACGGTGGAGGTCCGGGGTGGCGAGGGTGGGATCCACGGACCGGGTCTGTTCCGTGCGGAGGTCCAGCTTGTCCACGGTGCCGCCGTACACGATCGAGGGATCGTCCGGATCAGGCGCGATCATGCCGGATTCGCCGCCGGCGGTGATCTCGTGGAACTGCTCCAGGCTGATCGTGCCGTGGAAGGTGGTGAGGCTCGGAAGGCCCACGGCCCCGGAGTCCTGCTGGGCGCCATAGACGCGGTAGGGGAAGCCGCGGTCCGTGGCCACGTGGTACATCTGCGCCGTGGGCTGGTTCAGCCGGGAACTCCAGGTGCGCCCGCCGTTCACGGTGACCTGGGCGCCCTGGTCGGAGCCCACGATCTGCCGCCGGGGATCGGCGGGATCGATCCACAGCTCGTGGAAGTCGTCGCCGGTGAAGTCGCCGCTCTGGGCCACGAAGCGCCGCCCGCCGTCGTCGGAGCGCAGCAGGATCGTGTTCATGACGTAGATCCGGTCCGCGTCCGCGGGATCCGCCGTGATCCGGCCGAAGTACCAGCCCCGGGCCCAGATGCGGCTGTCGGCGGTGAGCTTCGCCCAGTGGCCGCCGGCGTCCTCGGAGCGGTAGAGCCCGCCCTCCGGCCCGTCCACCAGGGCGTACACGCGGCGGGGCGCGGCCGCGGAGAGCGCCAGTCCGATGCGGCCCACGTTCGCCGGGAAGCCGCCGCCCTCGATGCGGGTCCAGTGATCGCCGCCATCCTCGGATTTCCAGAGGCCCGAGCCCGGCCCCTCCAGGGGCGGGTAGATGCTCCAGGGCGTGCGCCGGGCCTGCCACAGGGCCGCGTAGAGCACCTGGGGGTTCCCCGGCTCGAAGGCCAGGTCGATGGCGCCGGTGGCGTCGTCGGGGCCCAGCACCTTCGTCCAGGTGCGCCCGCCATCCGTGGTGCGGAACACGCCCCGCTGGGCGTTGGGGCCGTAGGGGTGGCCCAGGGCGGCCACGAAGGCGCGGTCCGCGTCCCGGGGATCCACCAGGATGCGGCCGATCTGCTGGCTGTCCTCCAGGCCGATGCGGGCCCAGGTCCGGCCGCCATCCCCGGAGCGGTACATGCCGTCGCCCTGGGCGATGTCGGAGCGCATGTCGGCCTCGCCGGTGCCCACGTAGAGCACGTCCGGGCTCGAGGGCGCCACGGCCACGGCGCCGATGCTGCCGTTGGGCTGCCCGTCGAAGACCGGCTGCCAGGTGCGTCCGGCGTCCTGCGTCTCCCAGAGGCCGCCGTTCACGGCGCCGAAGTAGAAGCGCTCGGGGTGCCCCGGCACGCCCGTCACGGCCAGGACCCGCCCGCCGCGGAAGGGGCCGATCATCCGCCAGCGGAGGCCCTGGAAGCCGGCGGGATCCACCTGGGCGATGGCCGCGACGGTGGCCAGGACCAGCAGGGCGAGTCGCGTGCAGCGCAGCATGGGGCTCCTTCGGCGGATATCCGAAGGATCATAGCGGAAAGCCCTCGTGGTGCGAGGGCTTCATCCCGGCCCGCGGCCGTTCACCTGGACGCGGATTCCCGCACCACCAGCACGTCGCAGACGGCGTGGTGGACCACCCGGTTCGCGGTGCTCCCGAACAGGAGGTGCTCCAGGGCGTTGTGCCCCACCTGGCCCACCACCAGCAGGGTGTCGGGGTCCGCCTCGGCCATGAGCGACTCGCCGGGGCTGCCGCTGGCGACAACACCCCGGGCGGTCGGATAGGGGGCCAGCCACTCGGTCAGCTTCTCGTGCGCCAGGGGCTCGACATCCCGGAACCAGCCCGGGTCGCCCAGGGGCGCATAGGCCGCGTAGAAGGGCGGCTTCGCGTTCTCGACCACATGCACGGCCACCAGCGGAAGGTTCAGCTCCTGGGCCAGGATCGCCCCGCGCTCCAGGGCCCGCCGGCTGGCGGGCGAGAAATCGATCCCCACGAGAACGCGGTTGAACATGGCGACCTCCCCATCATCAAAGGTAGGCCCGCGGTTCACCCCCGCCCGGAAATGGGTCACAGGAAAGGGGACACCGGGAAATTTCGGGAAGGCTGGGCTCCTCCCGGCCCGGGCGACGAGTATCCTGACGGGGCTTCCATCAGGAGGAACCATGGGCTTGGGCGGAAAGATCGCATTGGGGTGCGGCGGGCTGGTGGTGCTGCTGGTCGTGGTGCTGGGCCTGGGGACGATGGGGGCCTACAACGCCCTGAACAGCCTCAGTCAGGCCGTGGACGCCCAGTGGGGCCAGGTGGAGAACGTCTACCAGCGGCGGGCGGACCTGGTGCCGAATCTCGTGGAGACGGTGAAGGGCGCCGCGGCCTTCGAGAAGGACACCTTCCTGGCCGTGACCGAGGCCCGGGCCAAGGTGGGCCAGGTTTCCGTGGGCAGCCAGGCGCCGGCCTCCCCCGAGGCCATGGCCCGGTTCCAGCAGGCGCAGGACGGCCTGGGTTCGGCGCTCTCCCGCCTGCTCGTGGTGGTGGAGAAGTACCCCGACCTCAAGGCCACCCAGAACTTCCGGGATCTGCAGGCCC
>JAJYBX010000419.1 GCA_021778785.1 Acidobacteriota bacterium | reverse complement strand
GGCCTTCACGGTGATGGCCTTCCCGTTGGCCAGGGCGGAGAGGAGCTTGGTGGGGCCGGTGATGACCTGGTCCCCCTCCTGCAGGCCCTGGAGGACCTCGACGGCCCGGCGGGTGCTCAGGCCCGTGCCCAGCACGCGCTCCTCGGCCTTCCCGTTCCGGGCGACGAAGACGACGCTCCGGCTGAGGGTCATGAGGCCGAGGCCCGCTGACTTGGATTCCCGTTCCTGGATGGCGGCGAGGGGCACGGCCAGCACGCCCTTCCGCTCGTCGGTGAGGATGGCGATCCGGGCGCTCATGCCGGGCCTGAGGGCCCGCAGTTCGCCGGGCGCCCCGGCGAGCTGGATGCGCACCTTGTAGCTCTGGACCTCCTGCAGGCCGCCGCCGAAGCTGGTGTTGGCGGGGCGGTCCGTCCCCGAGGCCACGGTGACCACCTTCCCCGTGAAGATCTGGCCGGGCAGGGCGTCCACGCTGACCTCCGCGGGCTGGCCGACGCGCACCTTCACCACGTCGAGTTCGCCCACCTTCAGCTCGGCCATCATCTCCGAGAGGTCCGAGATCACCATCAGCACCGCGCCCGCCACGTTCGTCTGGCCCGCGATGGCGGTCTCGCCCTTCTCGGCGCGGAGGCCCGTCACCTGGCCGGACATGGGGGCGCGGAGGACGGTCTTGGAGAGCATGTCCGTGGCCTGGGCCACGGCGGCCTCGGCCTGCCGCACCGCCACCCGGGCCCGCTGGAGCTGGGTCTCCGCGTTCTGGAGGTTGAGCTTCTCCTGCTGGAAGTCCTCGCTGGAGACGATGCCCTGGGCGAAGAGTTCGGAGCGGCGCTGGAGGGTCCGGGCCTGCTTGTCGCGGGTGGCCTGGGCGTTGCCCAGGTCCTGGCGGGCCGCGTCGAGGGAGAGCCCCGAACGGACCAGGTCCTGGCGGAGGCGCTCCTGGTCCAGGGTCACCAGCAGATCGCCGGCCTTCACCCACTGGCCGTCCACCACATGGATCTGCTTGATCTCGCCGTTCACGGAGGTGCCCACGTTGACGCGGGTGCGGGCCTGGATCTCCCCGTTCACCGTCACGCTGTCCTTCAGGTCCTGGCGCCGGATCGCCTCCACCGTGTAGGCGGTGTCGGTCCCCGGGGAGCGCCCGAAGGCCGCCCAGGCGGTCAGCGCCGCCGTCAGCAGGCCTGCGGTGGCGAGGATCCACCTGGTTCGTCGGCTCATGGTCCACCTGCGGCTGGGCCCGTGTCCGAAGTCGCAGAACCAGAACAGGGCGGAAGGGATGGCCCCAGTATGGAAGATTCCGGCGTGGTCTGGTAGATAAAAAGACTTGCGGGGTATCTAAGCCTATTCGTAGCGGAGCGCCTCGATCGGATCGAGCTTGCTGGCCTTGGCGGCGGGGTAGAGGCCGAAGACGAGCCCGATGGCGGCGGGCACGGCGAAGGCGCTGACCACGGCCCAGAGGGGCACGGCGCCCATGGTGCCCAGCAGGGCCTTGCCCAGGGCGGCGCCGACCAGGTAGCCCAGGCCCACGCCGATGGCCCCGCCCAGGATGCAGAGGAAGGAGGCCTCGATGAGGAACTGCAGCAGGATGTCGTGGCGCTTGGCGCCCACGGCCTTGCGCACGCCGATCTCGCGGGTGCGCTCGGTGACGCTCACCAGCATGATGTTCATGATGCCGATGCCGCCCACCAGCAGGGCGATGGAGACCATGCCGCCGGCCACGGCGGTGATGGTGCCCGTGATGCCGCTGATGATGCCGGTGATCTGCTTGGGGCTGAACACCTTGAAGCCGCTGGGATCGTTGCCCCGGAGGCCCTTGATGCGCCGGAGGGCGTCCTCCACCAGTTCGGCGCCGTCGTCGGCGGTGAGCCGGGGATCGATGCGGGCCTGGAAGAAGAGCTGGCGGCGCTGGGCCTCCGTGAGCTGGGCCATGCCGGTGCTGAGGGGGATGAGGATGTTCTGGTCGGGGTCGTTCCCCAGTTGGCCGCCCTGCTCCTCCAGCACGCCGATGACCTCCAGGCTGAGGGTGGGCGTGCTGATGATGCGGCCCAGGGGGTTGCCCTTGATGCCCAGCTTCTCGATGACCCGGGGGCCGATGATGGCCACCTTGTTGCCCAGGCGCAGGTCCGAGGGCACGAAGTTGCGCCCGGCCGTGAGGTTGATGCTGTTCAGCTCCAGGTAGGTCTCGTCCGTCATGATCAGGTTGACGTTGGCGCTGCGGCCGTCGAACTTCACATCGGTGCCGTTGAAGAAGAGCGGCGTGACCTGGGTGATCTGGGGCACGGCCCGGGCCAGGGCGTGCATGTTGTCCAGGGTCAGGTCCTTGTTCTTGATCTTGGTGTACTCGGCGAAGGGCATGTCCATGGGGAAGACGGGCCGCACGAAGAGGGTCTGGCTGCCGGCCCGCTCCACCTGTTTCAGCACGCTGGTCTTGAGCCCCTGCACGAGGCTCACGACCACGATGACCGCGGCCACGCCGATGATGATGCCCAGGGTGGTGAGGGCCGAGCGGAGCTTGTTGGCCTTGAGGGCCCGGACGGCGGCGGAGAGCGGTTCGGTGATGTCCATCAGGCTTTTTTCGCCGTCTTGGCCAGATCCGCATCCGACCGCGCCCGCAGGGTCACAGC
>JAJYBX010000418.1 GCA_021778785.1 Acidobacteriota bacterium | reverse complement strand
CACTATCGACGAGGAGCTTGACGCAGCATCGCGCCGGGCGCCGCCCCTTGCCGGCTCCACCCTCTGCTCGGCGGAACGCCGAGCAGGAGCAGGCCCCATGCGGGGCCTGCGATAGGGTACGGGGGACGTGGTCAGCCGCACCCCTGGCGGCGTTGCCGACCTTGAACGATGTCCCGCATCGCCCTGCGGCCGGCGCCTATCCAGGAGCGCGGCTGGCCGGCGTCGCGGCTCACATCCAATTTGAAGACAGGCCCTTGGCCTGCCCTCCAGCCCCGAGGCCATCCAGGCCTTCATCGAGACGAACCGGCCCCGGGCGGCCCACCTCGCCCTGCCCGACGCCCCCTTCTGGACCCCCTCCCAGGCCGGGTTCCTGCGGGACCAGGTGCAGGACGGCGCGGACTGGGCGGCCGTGATCGACGCCCTGGACGCGGCCTTCCACCAGGGTTGAACCCCCTCCCGCAGACGGCTCCGGTCCGATCGCCGCCACGACAGGCATCTCCTGTGGCATCGTGTCCCCTTCACCGGAGCCCGCCGTGACTGATGCCCTCGTGATCCGCCCCGTGGCGCAGGCCGATTTCGACGCCTGGAAGGCGCTCTGGGACGGCTACAACGCCTTCTACGGCCGCTCGGGCCCCACGGCCCTGGCGCCGGAGATCACGCGGACGACCTGGGCCCGCTTCCTCGACCCCGCCGAGCCCGTGCATGGGCTGGTGGCGGAACGCGCCGGGACCCTGCTGGGGCTGGCGCACTTCCTCACCCACCGCAGCACCATCCAGCTCGCCCCGAACTGCTACCTGCAGGACCTCTTCACCGTGGAGGCCGCCCGGGGCCAGGGCGTGGGCCGGGCCCTCATCGAGGCCGTCTACGACCGCGCCCGGCAGGCCGGCCTCCCCCGCGTGTACTGGCAGACCCACGAGACCAACGCCCCCGCCATGCGGCTCTACGACACCCTCGCCGAGAAGCCGGGGTTCGTGGTGTACCGCAGGCTGTTCCAGGAGACCCGATGAACGGCGACCTCTACCTTGCCGATGCCCTCAAGCGGTTCCGCGAAGCGAAATTCCAGTGCGACCGCGCCCTCGCGCAGGTGCCGGTGGAGCGCTGGACGCACCGGCTGGACCCGGAATCCAACAGCCTCGCCACGTTGATGCTGCACCTGTCGGGCAACATGCTCTCCCGCTGGACGGACTTCCTCACCTCGGACGGCGAGAAGCCCGACCGGGATCGCGACGCCGAGTTCGAGGATCCCGAAGCCTTCGACCCCGCGGCCCTGCGCACCCGCTGGGAGCGCGGCTGGGCCTGCCTCATCGGCGCCCTGGAGGGCCTCACCGGCGCCGACCTGGACCGCACGGTGACCATCCGCCACGAGCCCCACACTGTCCTCGAGGCCATCAACCGCCAGCTCACCCACTATCCCTACCACGCGGGCCAGCTGGTGTTCCTGGCCAAGCACCTGGCCGCGGGCCCCTGGCAGACCCTCAGCGTGGCCCGGGGCGGCACCCGGGCCTACAACGCGGCCATGATGGGGGATCGGCCCCGGGCCTGAGGAGTCCCATCCATGGATCACGAAGCCGAGTTCACCCGGGCGTTCCTCGCCTCCGCCAAGCGGGCCCGGTTCATCCAGGCCCTGGCCCAGCCGAAGCACCGCAGCGAGGCCCTGGCCCAGCTGGACGAGGATCTGCCCTACATGCCCGGCTTCGCCACCGAGGTGCCCAGTGCCCAGGACTTCCCGGCGGAGCTGGAGAAGCTGCTGCGGGCGAAGGGGGCGGGCCCCACCTGCCACGTGATCGCGGAGGGGCTGAAGGCGGACGGCCGGGAGCTGCCCCTGCGGGAGGCCCTCAACCAGATCTGCCTGCAGGGCTCGGGCGCCATCCTCTCCTGCGTGCCGGGCCAGCTGGCCTACTACCGGCCGGCGGCCCCGGGCCGGGGCATCCTCCTGGAACGGCCCCGGATCTGAACCCCGACCCCGCCTTCCGGCTACCCTGATCGCATGCCCACGGCCCTCCTCGTCATCGATGTCCAGCGCGACCTCTTCGATCCGGCGCCGCGGCCCTTCGAGGCCGACGCGGTGGTCCAGCGCATCAACACGCTGGCCGACCGGGCGCGGGCCGCGGGGGTGCCCGTGGTCTACATCCAGCACGAGTATCGCGAGGGGCTCCTGGTCCACGGCTCGGAGGGCTGGCAGCTGGAACGCGGCCTCCGTCCTGCCGCCTGGGACACCTTCGTCCGCAAGGCCACGCCGGATTCGTTCCTGCGCACGAACCTGCAGGACCTCCTGGACGGCTGGGGCGTGAAGACCGTGGTCATCTGCGGCTACGCCACCGAGTTCTGCGTGGACACCACCACGCGCCGGGCCGCGGCGCTCGGCTACGGCGTGATCCTCGCCGCCGACGCCCACACCACCCATGACAAGGCCCACGCCTCCGCCGAGGCCATCCGGGCGCACCACAACGCCACCCTGCCCGACATCGGCAGCTTCGGGCCCGTCATCGAAGCCTGTCCGTCCGACCGCATCGACTTCAGCCGATGAGACCGACGCCGCTCCGCCACGCCCTCGGCCTCCTCGCCTGCCTGGGCCCGACCTTCGCGGCCGCGGCCCTCGGCGCCCGGGCCTCCCTCCGG
>JAJYBX010000417.1 GCA_021778785.1 Acidobacteriota bacterium | reverse complement strand
GCGCTTCACCACGTCCAGGAGGGGCTTCTCCTCCCCCGGGGCGAGGAGGTTCTGGACGCGCCAGGAGGCGGTGCCGCCGGGAACGAAGGCGATGCCGAGCTTCAGGGGCAGCCTGAGCCGGGCCCCCGTGGGGTTGGGGGCCGGCGCGGCCTTCTCCTTGGGGTAGAGATAGTCCATCAGGCTGCTGCGGCGGGTGGTGGTCTCGGGCGTGGTGCAGCCGAGGGCGAGGAGCAGGGCCCCGAGAAGGGCCGGGAAAAGGCGGGACATGGAGACTCCGGGAGGGGGCGTGGCAGGAGGGGCGGAGACGGTTTCGGCTTCAGAGCGGGGTGGGGGGCGCGGCCGGGGTCGCGAGACGGACGTCCGTCCGGGCCCCCTTGGCCACGGCCTGCTGGAAGGCCGCCGCCTCGCGGTCGAGGGAGCCGGAGAGGTCGGCCATGGCCAGGGCCAGGCTCTCCCGGGACTGCTGGCGGAAGGCATCCTCCCGGCCGGACCAGGTGGAGGTGCCCTTGGCGGTGCCCACGCCGCCCGCCCGGAAGAGCAGGGTGCGGGAGGGCACGTGGTAGACGGCGGCATCCACCACGGTGGTGGTGTCGTTCTTGTCGCCCTTCACCATGTAGGCGCCCACCAGGGTCCAGTAGGTCCAGGCGTACCACTTCGGGTTGCTGAACTGCACCTGGTCCACGGACACGAGGGCGATGACGTCCACCTGGAAGCTGCGGGCCACCTTGTCCAGGTCCTCCCAGCCGCCGCCCTTGGCCAGGTAGAGGGAGGGGATGGTCTTCAGGTCCCGGGCCCAGGCCTTCTGGCTGAAGGAGGCGGCCACCTTCCCGTGCAATTCGGATTCCTGGCCGGGTCCCAGGGGCCCGAGCTGGTTCGTGGGGGTGAGTTCGCCCCGGCTCTGGGTGGGATCGGCGGGCACGAAGGCGATGCCGAGATGGAAGGGCAGCTCCACCAGGGCCGGGCCCTGCGCGGGGGCGGCGGGCGGCGCAGGCTTGGCCCCCAGGTAGGAGGCCAGGCTGCTGCGGCGCTGGACGGTCTCGGGGGTGGCGCAGCCGAGGCCCAGCAGGACCAGGGCGGCGGCCGGGAGGAAGGACCGGGAAAGGCTCATGGGACCTCCGGGGGAGATGAACATACGCTTGCGTATGGATTCCATACTGACGAGTATGGTCTTGGCGTCCGCCCTGTCAAGGTCCCCATGGTGCCCCCCCGCAAGAAGCCCGTCCGGCCGGCCGGTCCCCTCTCCCCGGAGGCCTGGGTGAAGGCGGCGCAGTCCCTCGTGGCCCGGGAGGGGGTGCAGGCCGTGGCCGTGGAGCCCCTGGCCCAGGCCCTGGGCGTGACCAAGGGGAGCTTCTACTGGCACTTCGAGAACCGCGACGCCCTCATCCAGGCGGCCCTGGAGGCCTGGGAGCAGGACCAGAGCACGGATGTGGTGAGCCGCTACCAGGGCATCCCGGATCCCCATCGGCGCCTGCGGGTGCTCATGTTCGCCGCCTTCGAGGACGTGGAGAACGGGCTCCTCTTCGCGGCCCTGACCGCCTCCAGCGAGGATCCCCGGGTGAGTCCCTTCCTGCGCCGGGCCACGGAGCGGCGCATGGCCCTGGGCATGGAGGCCTTCCAGGCCCTGGGACTCTCCGAGGCCGAAAGCCGGCAACGGGCCCTCCTGGTCTACGCGGCCTACCTGGGCTACTTCCAACTCCTGCGGGTCGCGCCCGAGGCCGTCCGGGCCGTCACCGATCTGAGCGGCTACGTGCGGCACCTTGCGGACGCTGTGGCGCCCCCAGCCGCGAACCCCGATCCTCCCGGGCCCTGACGGCCGGGTCCAGCCACCGGCGGTGTCCCATGTCCCCGATTCTGCTCCTCCCCGGCTACCGGAACGCGGGCCCAGGCCACTGGCAGAGCCTCTGGGAGGGCACCCAGCGCGGGGCCCGGCGGGTGGACATGCCGAACTGGGACTTCCCGCACAAGGTGGACTGGGTCGAGGCGCTGGACGACGCCGTCACGGCCTGCACGGAACCGCCCCTCCTCGTGGGCCATGGCCTGGGGTGCCTGACGATCGTCCACTGGGCGGCCACCAGCTCCCGCGAGGTGCGGGGGGCCCTGCTGGTGGCCCCGGCGGATGTGGAGCGGCGGGACACGCCGGCCCTGCTCCTCGGTTTCGGCCCCATCCCGAGGGAAACGCTGCCCTTCCCGGCCCTGGTGGCAGCCTCCAGCAACGACCCGTTCCTGTCCCTGCGCAAGGCCAGGGCCCTGGCGACGGACTGGGGCGCCCGCTTCGTGGACCTCGGGCCCTGCGGCCACCTGGATCAGGCCTCGGGACACGGGGAGTGGCCCCTGGGGGAGGCCCTCCTGCAGGAGTTGATGTAGCTGCGGCAGTTGCGGAAGGAACCTGGACCATGGGAACGTGGAGGATCCGATGGAGGAGCGGTCCCCATCAGTAGCGGCGGCGAGGGGGATGAACCCGGCGACCCGGCGTGAACGGGGAGGATCGCCGAAGGGGTCGCGAATCATCGGCGCGGGCCCTGGACGCCGAGGCGAAAGCCCGGCGGCTGTCGCGCAGGGCACCCTGCGCGGAGGGCCTGGAGAGCGGCGGCGGGGCCAGGCCCCCCCGCGTTCTGGAGGG
>JAJYBX010000019.1 GCA_021778785.1 Acidobacteriota bacterium | reverse complement strand
GGCCACCTCCATCCTGAAGGAGAAGAAGGACAGCTCCATCCGCGTCGCCGCCCAGCTCGTCCGCGAGGGGAAGGCCCACGGCATGGTGTCCATGGGCCATACCGGCGCGGCCATGGTGGCTTCCAGCCTCGTCATCGGCAAGCTCGAGGGCGTGGACCGGCCGGCCCTGGCCAGCGTCATGCCCAATACCCAGGGCGGCCCCACCGTGCTGCTGGACGTGGGCGCCAACGTGGATTGCCGCGCCGACCACATCGCCCAGTTCGCGGTGATGGGGTCGGTCTACGCCGAGGAGGTGCTCGGCATCGAGCGTCCCCGCGTGGGCATCCTCAGTGTCGGCGAGGAGGATGGCAAGGGCACGGACGTGACCAAGGACGCCTCCGCCATGCTCCGCGAGCTGGAGATCCGCTTCGAGGGCAACGCCGAGGGCCGCGACATCTGGAACGGCAACTTCGATGTCATCGCCTGCGACGGTTTCGTGGGCAACGTGGTGCTGAAGTCCAGCGAGGCCCTGGCCGAGGGCATCATCGGCGGCCTGAAGGACAGCTTCATGGAGAGCGCCATCACCAAGCTGGCCGGCCTGATGGCGCGTCCGGCCCTGCGCCGTTTCAAGCAGCGTCTGGACTACGCCGAGTACGGCGGCGCCCCGCTGCTGGGGGTCAAGGGCGTGAGCATCATCGGCCACGGCCGCAGCGACCACAAGGCCGTCCGCAACGCCATCCGCGCCGCCCTGCGGGCCGTGGAGCACCGCCTCCACGAGCGCATCCAGGAGCGCGTGGCCCAGCTGCTGCCCCAGGACTGATCGGCCGCACAACGGCGATTGAAAGACATGATTACCGCTAAGACGCCAAGGCCGCCAGGAAAGACAAAGGCTTTTTCTTTGCAGTTCTTGGCTCCTTGGCGTCTTGGCGGTGATCTTTTGATTCGTTCGAAAGTTCAGGACACATGGAGTCGTTCATGAGCAAGGTGGCATGGCTGTTCCCGGGTCAGGGTTCGCAGGCGGTGGGCATGGGCATGGCGCTGGCCGCCTCGGAGCCGGCGGCGAAGGCGGTGCTGGAGGACGCGGATGCGGCCCTGGGCTTCCCGCTGTCGAAGCTGATGGCGGAGGGCCCCGAGGAGGCCCTGAAGCTCACGGAGCACACCCAGCCCGCCATCCTCACCCACAGCACCATGGCCGTGCGGGCCTTCGTGCATCGGCTGCCGCGGCCCGATTTCGCCGCCGGGCACTCCCTGGGCGAGTACAGCGCCCTGGTGGCCATCGGGGCCCTCAGCTTCCATGACGCGGTGACCACGGTGCGGGAGCGCGGCCGGGCCATGCAGGAGGCGGTGCCCGTGGGCGTGGGCGCCATGGCGGCGCTGCTGGGGATGACCCTGGCGGACGTGGAGGCCAGCTGCGCGGAAGCCGCCGCGGCCACGGGGAAGATCGTGGTGCCCGCCAACTTCAACGGCCCTGGCCAGATCGTCATCGCCGGCCACGCCGAGGCCGTGGACGCGGCCCTGGAGGCCGCCAGGGCCCGGGGCGGGCGCAAGGCCCTGAAGCTCCCGGTGAGCGCACCCTTCCACTCGCCCCTCATGGAGCCGGCGAAGGCGCGCATGGAACCGATCCTCCGGGGCCTGGCCTTCAAGGCCCCGCTCTGCCCGCTGGTGAACAACGTGGACGCCGCCGCCGTGAGCGACCCCGAGGCCCTGCGCGATGGCCTCATCCGGCAGATCCCGGGCGCGGTGCGCTGGGAGGCCACGCTCTCGTTCCTGCTGGACCAGGGCGTCACCACGTTCCTGGAACTGGGGCCCGGCAAGGTGCTGTCCGGCCTCGTGAAGCGCCAGGCCAGGGAACGGGGCCTGGAGGTTGTCGCCAGCAACCTCGGCGCGCCGGAGGACTTGGCCCAGCTGGGCTGAGGCGCCTTCGCCGGAGGGGGAACCCTCCATCGGGATGCATCCGAGATGTGACGAAGAGCAAGGCCCGCGCGCCCATTCCTGGATGCTGATACCGGTATCATTTTCGGGAACGGGATGGGAAGGGCGCTGCGCCGATGGGTGGCCGTCGCCACGTCCCGCATTGCGAGGGGCCCATGCGCAAGGATCTCGTCTTCGGAATGGCCGGCTCGGGAGGCGACGGCATCGTCTCCGCCGGCGACTCGCTGCTTCAGGCCGCCTCGGCCGAGGGCTACCACGGCGTGATGACCAAGAGCTTCGGGTCCCAGATCCGCGGCGGCGAGTCGTCCTGCCGGGTGCGCATCAGCACGGAGCCGGTCCTGAACCCCGGCGGCAACCTCGATGTGGCCGTGGCCCTGAACTGGGAGGACTTCCTCAAGTTCGGCGCCGAGCTCCCTGTGGCCGGCAGCACCGTGGTGATCTACGAGGCCGCCACCGGGGTACCGGAGAACCAGATCCCCCTGGTGGGCGTGACGCCCCTGCAGGTCATCGCCGTGCCCATCGCCGAGATGGCCAAGAGCACCGCGGGCACCGAGCGGGCCAAGAACACCGTGGTGCTGGGCCTCATCGCCGGGTGGTTCGGCATCGGCGGCGAGGCCGTGATGAAGGGCATCTCGAAGAAGCTGGCCAAGAAGAGCCAGGAACTGGTCGACGCCAACCAGAAGGCCTTCGACGCGGGCGTGGTCTTCGCGAAGACGCACCCCCTCAAGGCCGACATGACCGTCGAGCCCTCCAAGACCAAGGGCGCCGTGAAGCTCCTCACCGACGGCAACGACATGTGCGCCGCCGCGGCGATCTTCGCCGGCTGCCAGTTCTTCGGCGGCTACCCGATCACGCCCTCCACCGAGATCATGCAGTTCTTCACCAGCCACGTCTGGAAGTACGGCGGCGCCGTGCTGCAGGCCGAGGACGAGATCGCGGGCATCGGTGCCGCCGTGGGCGCCTCCTTCGCCGGCAGGAAGGCCATGACGGCCACCAGCGGCCCGGGCCTCTCCCTGAAGTCGGAGATGATGGGCCTCGCCAGCATCGCCGAGCTGCCCCTGGTGATCGTGGACGTGCAGCGCGGCGGCCCCTCCACGGGCCTGCCGACCAAGACCGAGCAGTCCGATTTCTTCGCGGCCGCCTTCTCCGCCCATGGCGACGTGATCCGTCCCGTGCTGGCCCCGACCTCCGTGGCCGACATCTTCCGCATCACCGTCGAGGCCTTCAACATCGCCGAGTACTACCAGACGCCGGTGATCGTCCTGTCCGATCAGGAGATCGCCTCGCGCAAGGAGACCCTGGATCCCATCGACACCAGCCAGTTCAAGATCGTCAACCGCCTGCTGCCCACGGGTTCGGACCTGCAGGACTACAAGCGGTTCAAGCAGACGGAAAACCACATCAGCCCCATCAGCCATCCGGGCATGCTCGGCGGCACCTACCTGGCTTCCGGCATCGAGCACGTCGAGTCCGGCGCGCCCACGAACAGCGGCTCCGTCCATGCGCGTATGAACGACAAGCGCATCCGGAAGTTCGATCCGTTGAAGGAGCGCAAGGATCTCTTCGAGATCACCGGCAACCCCGACGCCCCGCTGGCCCTCATCGCCTGGGGCAGCGTCGCGGGCGTCTGCCGCGAGGCGCTGCAGATGGCCAGGGAGCAGGGCCTCGACGTCAAGCTGATGGTGCCGTACCTGCTCTACCCCGTGGCCGAGCAGACCTACCGCGACTTCTTCGCCTCCGTGCAGAAGGGCCTCGTCGTCGAGCAGTCCCACCTGGCCCAGACCTTCAAGGTGCTGCGCATGCACCTCGACCTGCCGAAGGGCCTGCAGTCCCTGGCCCGCAGCGGCGCGAACCCCTTCCTGCCCGGCGAGATCGTCGCGGCCCTCCACCATCTCCTCTCGGAGCTGCAGCGCAGCCACGAGGGCAAGCTTCAGCCCCAGGAGTGAGGTCCACCATGAGCGCGAACGCCACCTGTGAATTCCAGGCCAAGGACTACAAGAGCGACCTGAAGCCCATCTGGTGCCCCGGATGCGGCGACTACTCCGTGGTGCAGGGCATCTACCGGGCCCTGGCCGCCATCGGCCGCCCGCCCCACGAGGTCGCCTTCATCTCGGGCATCGGCTGCTCCAGCCGCATTCCCGGCTACACCACGGCCTACGGCTTCAACACCGTCCATGGCCGCGCCCTGCCCATCGCCCAGGGCATCAAGCTGGCCAACCCGGACCTGATGGTGCTGGCGGCGGGCGGGGATGGCGACGGCTTCTCCATCGGCGGGGGCCACATCGCCCACCTGATCCGCCGCAACATCGACATCACCTACCTCGTGATGGACAACCAGATCTACGGCCTCACCAAGGGCCAGCTCTCGCCCACCTCGCAGAAGGGCCGCACCACCTGCACCTCGCCCTACGGAAGCCTCGAGAACCCCGTCAATCCGCTGCTCTACGTGCTGGCCTACGGCGCCGGTTTCGTCGCCCAGGCCTCGCCCACGGATCTGGCCGGCATGGCCGCCATCATCGAGGAGGCCATCCGCTTCCCCGGCTTCGCCTTCGTGAACATCCAGTCCCCCTGCGTGACCTACGGCGAGGAGGCCCAGCAGATCAAGGGCCTGAAGGCGATCAGCGAGAACCTGTCCAGCCTGGGCCACAACCCGGCGGACCGCCTGGCGGCCATGGATCTGGCCCAGCACTATGGCGAGAAGCTGCACCTCGGCGTGTTCTACCGGAACCCCGAGCCGGCGCCGACCTACGACGCGCTGATCCGCGAGCGGCAGGCGGCCCTCTCCAAGGACGCGCCCCCGAAGGAGCGCATCCTCGACCTCTTCATCAAGAAGTGACGGGAGTCCAGCCATGACGACGCGCGGCATCGATTTCAAGGCCCTCAGCCTGAAGGACGCGCTGGACCTGGCCGTCCTCATCGAGCAGGAGGCGAAGGAGCGCTACGAGGAATTCGCGGCGCAGATGGACCAGCACCGGACCCCGGACGCGGCCAGGTTCTTCCGCTACATGGCCCTCAACGAGGCCAAGCACGGCGAGGCCCTGGCCGCCCGCCGGGCCGAACTGTTCGGCGCGGCCCCGAGCGCCGTCACCCGGGCCATGATCTTCGACATCGAGGCGCCGGACTACGATGCGGCCCGCGCCTTCATGAGCCCCCGCCAGGCCATGACGGCGGCCCTGGCTTCCGAGGTGAAGGCCCACACCTTCTTCGTGGAGGCCCTGCCCGCCCTCAAGGACGCAGACGTGAAGGCCCTCTTCGAGGAGCTGCGGGACGAGGAGGTCGAGCACCAGGACCTCGTGAAGGCGGAGCTGGCCAAGCTGCCGCCCGACTCCGGCCTCTCGGACGAGGACTTCGTGGACGGGCCCACGGCC
The DNA here is from genome assembly GCA_021778785.1 of Acidobacteriota bacterium. GTDB lineage: Bacteria > Acidobacteriota > Holophagae > Holophagales > Holophagaceae > Geothrix. The sequence continues at coordinate 7,347 of JAJYBX010000019.1, read as the reverse complement.
CAGTAGCCGGCCCGGTCCCGCGCCGCAAGGCCACGAAGGGCGACCTTCGTGGCCTTCGCCGTGATGGGGCCATCAGCCCTTCCGGGGCCGCCAGAGCTCGGCCAGCACCACCGCCACCTGGGCCAGCATGACGAGGCCCAGGAGCCCGACGGCGGCCCAGGCGGCCCAGAGCGCCGTAGGCGCGCCCTGGCGGAGCAGCCACTGGGCCAGGTCGAACACCACGGCCGCCGCCGTGGCGGCCATCAGGGCCTTCCGCCCGGACCAGGCCGTGCGGCGCAGGTAGAGCAGGGTGCTGAGCAGCAGGATCGCCGGGAAGCCGAAGAGGTGCAGGGGACGGGCCCGGAGGAGACCCATGAGGCCCTCCGGCGTCTCCTCCAGGGCGATGGGGCGCAGATCCTCGTACGAGGCCAGGCGCGGGAACTGGCCGCCCCGGTCGTGGCAGCGGGAGCAGTTGTTGGCCACGATCGATTCCACCGGCGGCCAGCCCTCCCGGGTGGCGCCCCCCTCCACCCAGGTTCGGAAGACCTCCACCTGGGCAGGGTTCGTGTTCACCGCCATGACGCCATCCAGCACGGCGAGCAGGCGGGAATGGCGGGGCGGTCCCGCCACGGCGGCCGCGGGAGCAGGCGCCAGCTCCCGGGTGGCCACGAAGGTCAGGCCCAGGGCCATGGCCGCGGCCAGGGCGAGCAGCACCAGGGTGGCGAAGCTCCGTTCGGAAGCCGGTTGGTCGCGGAGACTCACAGGGCACCTCAGGCCGATGGTACCCGTAGAATGGATCCATGAGCGAATTCGACCAGAAGGCCAAGAACTGGGATGCAGACGCCGCCAAGGTGGCGCGGGCGGAGCGGGTGGCCGAGGCCATCCATGCCCTCGGGGGCGATCTCTCAGGGCGGAGCGCCCTGGAGGTGGGCTGCGGCACGGGCCTGCTGGGCTTCGCCCTGCGCCCCCACGTGGCCCGCATGACGCTGGCGGACACCTCCGCGGGCATGCTCGAGGTCCTGCGGGAGAAGATCGCGGCCTCGGGCCTCAATGGCATGACGGCCCTCCAGCACGACTTCACGCAGGGGCCCCTCCCCGAGGCGCGCTACGGCCTTCTCTGCTCCCTGATGACCTTCCACCACATCCCCGATACGGTGGACGCGCTTCGCCGGTTCCACGGGCTGCTGGAGCCGGGGGGGTTGCTCTCCATCGCCGACCTGGACGCGGAGGATGGCTCCTTCCATGGTCCGGAGGTTCCGGTCCACTGGGGCTTCGACCGGGATGATCTGGCGTCGAAGCTGGTCGCGGCCGGCTTCCGGGATATCCGCTTCAGCACGCCCTACATCATCGACCGCGAGACCGCCGGAGGCCGCCGGCGGTTCCCGGTGTTCCTGGTCATGGCCGAGCGGGCCTGATCAGTCGATGGCCACGGGTCCGGTGGCCCGCGTCTTCTGCAGGAGCAGGAGCAGGGGCAGGAGGGCGAAGCAGATGATGCCCATGAACCAGAAGGTGTCGGCGAAGGCCATCATGGTGGACTGCCGGACCACCAGCCCATAGGCCGATCCCTGCGCCATGTGGGCCGCGTCGGCGGGGGAGAGGCCGCCCCGCAGCACGCCCAGCTGGGTGGCCCGGTCCAGGAAGCCCTGGTAGGCCGGGTTCCCGGGGGCCAGGTTGCCGATCAGGTTGGCCTGGTGGACCTGGGCGCGCCGGGAGAGCAGGGTGGTCGCGATGGCGATGCCGCTGCTGCCGCCGATGTTGCGCAGCAGGTTCATGAGCCCGGTGGCGTAGGCGGTCTTCTCGTGCGGGATGTGCTGGAAGGCCATCACGTTGATGGGCACGAAGAGGAAGGCGAACCCCATGCTCTGGACGACCCGGGACATCATGGCCGTCTTGAAGTCCACCATCAGGTTGAAGCCGGCCATCTGGAGGAGCCCGAGGCCGCAGAAGACGAAGCCCAGGCCGATGAGCCATCGGGTGTCGAACCGCTTCAGGAGGACGGCGACCACCGGCATCATGCACAGCACGGCCACGCCGCCCGGGCTCAGCACCCATCCGCTCAGCACCGCCGTGTAGCCCAGCAGGGTCTGGAGGAAGATCGGCAGCAGGGCCAGGCTGCCGTAGAGGACGAAGCCCAGCACGAAGAGCATCAGGGCGGCCACCGCGAAGGTGCGGTCCTTCAGCAGCCTCAGGTCCACGATGGGGCGTTTCTTCCGGAGTTCGTAGAGCACCGCGGTCACGAGGGCCACCACGGCGAGGATGCCGAAGAAGACGATGAAGCCCGAGGAGAACCAGTCCTTGCGCTGCCCCTCGTCCAGCACGATCTCCAGGGAGGCGAGGCCCAGGGTGATGATGCCGATGCCCAGGTAGTCGAACTTGTTGTCCTTGAGCGAGATGCGGTGGAAGGTCGGGGGATCGTGGACCAGCGAGGTGGTGAGGGCGATGGAGAGGAAGCCCACCGGGATGTTGATGAGGAAGATCCAGTGCCAGCTGAAGTTGTCGGTGATCCATCCGCCCAGCACGGGGCCGATGATCGGAGCCAGCACCACGCCCATGCCGTAGAAGGCCATGGCCGCGCCGCGCTTCTCGTGGGGGAAGGTCTCCACCAGGATCGCCTGCGAGATGGGCTGGAGGCCGCCGCCGCCCAGGCCCTGCAGGATGCGGAAGAAGATGAGCCAGCCCAGGGAGGGCGCGATGCCGCAGAGCAGCGAGGCCACCGTGAAGATGCTCACGCAGGTGATGTAGAAGCGCTTCCGTCCGATGAGGCTGGAGAAGTAGCCACCCAGGGGCAGCACCACCGCGTTGGCCACCAGGTACGAGGTGAGGACCCAGGTGGTCTCCTCCACCGTGGCGGACAGGTTCCCCGCGATGTGCGGCAGGGCCACGTTCGCCACGCTGGTGTCGAGCACCTCCATGAACGTGGCGATCATCACCGTCATGGCGATGATCCACGGGTTGATGCGGGGATGGGCGTGGTCGCTCAAGGATGGATCCTCGCGGTCACTTCGTGATCACGGTGGCTTCGACGTTCATGCCGGGACGGAGGACCACCTTGCCGGCCTCCTGCTCGTCGATGCGGATCTTCACGGGGATGCGCTGGACCACCTTCACGAAGTTGCCCACGGCGTTCTCGGGGGGGAGCAGGCTCATGCGCGAGCCCGTGGAGCCGGCGATGGAATCCACATGCCCCTTGAGCACCACGCCGTTCATGTCCACCTTGACCTCGGCCGCCTGGCCGGGGCGCATGTCCGCCAGCTGGGTCTCCTTGAAGTTGGCGGTCACCCAGGTCTGGTGCAGGGGGATGAGCGTCATCAGGCCCTGGCCCGGCTGGATGGTCTGGCCGGTTTCCACGTACTTGCGGGTGACGACGCCCTCGACCGGGGCGGTGATCCGCGTGTAGCCGAGCTGGAGGTTCAGCGCCTCGAGGGCGGCCCTGGCCTGCGTGACCTGGGCCTGGGCGGAGGCCAGACGGGCCTGGGCGGCGACCACCGCCACCTTGCGGCTCTGGGACTCGTGCTGCATGGAGGCCAGCCGTTCGCGGGCGGCCTTCCAGTCGTTCTCGGCCACCTCCGCCTGGGTGCGGAAGCCGTCGAACTGCTGGGCGGAGATCTCCTCGCGGTCCGCCAGGGGCTTCATGCGCTGCACATCGTTCCGGGCCTTGTCGAAGCTGGCGCGCTTGGCGTCCGCGTTCGCCTTGGCCCCCTCGAGATCGGAGCCCCGCGCCTGCTGGAAGGCCACCTGGGCCCGTTCCAGCTCGGCCTTCGCGCCTTCCACCTGGGCCAGGGCCTGGGCCTGGGCGGCCTTCGCCTGGTCCACCTTCGCCTGGATGTCCCTGGGATCGATGGACACCAGCAGGTCCCCGGCCTTCACGGCCTGGTTGTCCGTGACCGCCACCTGCTCGACGCTGCCGTAGACGCGGGCCGAGACGGGGACGAGATGGCCGTCCACCTGGGCGTCATCGGTGCTCACCCGGTTCCGGGACTCGAACCACAGGCCGAGGCCGACCAGGAGGACCACCGGGACGGCGATCTTGAGGACGGTGAGGGCCCGGCCGTTGGGGGCGGATTCCTCGGCCGGAGCCGGGGCGGATGCATCTTGGTTCATGTCGGTCTCCATCAGCGGGTGTAGAGCGATTCGATCTGGCCCATGGCCAGGGCCAGGTCCGCGCGGGACTGGTTGAGGCGGTAGAGGGCGCTGATCTGGTTGTCGTTGGCGCGGGCGAGCTCGTCCTGGGCGTTGATCACTTCGATGTTGTTGCTCACGCCCGCCTCGAACCGGTGGCGGGCCTGGGTGAGGGCCTCCTGGGAGAGGCTCACGGCGAGGTCCGCCACCTCCACCTCGTGCTGGGCGGCGTCCAGTTCGGCCTGGGCCACCTGGATCTCCAGCCCCACCTGGGCCCGCACATCGCGTCGGGCTTCCTGGACGCTGGCCTGCTCGGACTTGGCCTTCGAAATCTGGGCGGAGACCCGGCCGCCCGTGAAGAGGGGCACCTTCACGCCGAGGGACACCTGGTAGGTGGGGACCCAGGCCTGGGACTGGAGGCCCGTGGAGGCGTAGCTCCCGGTGGCCACCACGCTGGGCATCCGCAGGCCCTGGGCCGCCTGCCGCAGGCTGGCCGCGGCCTTCTCGCGGGCGTCCAGGGCCGCCAGTTCGGGGCGCTCCTTGAGACCGGACTGGTAGGCCGCCTCGAAGCTGAGCTGGGGAAGGGAGGGGGCGGCCAGGGTGTCCTGCAGGTCGATGGCGGTGCCGGGCTTCAGGTCCAGGAGCTTCCCGAGGCCGGCCAGGGCCGTGAGGCGCTGGGTCTGGGCCTGGATGAGGCGCTGGCGCTCCGTCTGGAGCTGCAGCTGGGCGCGCAGCGTGTCCAGCTTGGTCCCCACGCCCTGTTTCTGCTGGTTTTCCGCCAGGGTGGCCAGGGCCCCGGCCAGGTCCACCCGGGACTGGGAGGCGTTCACGGAGGCGGCGGCCCGGAGGGCCCGCAGGTACTGGCCCACCACCAGGGCGGCGATCTGCTCGCGGACGGCCCGGGCCTGGGCCTGGGCGGAATCCTCGGCGTAGCGGGAGGCCTTCCAGCGCTTCCAGAGGCTGAGGTCGAAGAGCGAGACCTGGGCCTCCACGCCCACCTGGCCCCAGTTGAAGGGGCCCACCACCTCGGGGCCGTGGGGCTGCGGCATGCCCATGAGGGCGTCCAGGTTGTACTTGTTGCGCTGGCCATAGGCCTGGGCCGCCACCGTGGGCATGAGGGCCGCCGCGGCGGAGCGCCGGTCGTCCTGGCTTTCCGCGATGGCGAGCAGGGACTGCTGCACCCGGGGATTCTGGTCCAGGGCGATCCGCAGGGCCTGCGGGAGGGTCAGGTGGACGGAGGCGGCCGGGCTGGTGGCCGCCGGCGCAGGGGTCGGGGCCTGGGCCCGGACCGCCCCCGCGGCCAGCAGCGCCAGGAGGAGGGCCGGGCCCCGACCGGGGGCGCCGGGGGCCCCGGAATACCGGGTGCTGGGGCAGAACATGGAAGCCTCCGTCTTGGTGCGGACGATCGATGTGCGGTTCATGCGGAGGCCTCGCCGTTGGCGCGGATCCGGTTCAGGAAGCCCTTGAGCTGGTCCAGCTCGGCCTGGCTGAAGCCCTTGAGGTGCGCGTTCAGCACCTTGATGGCCACCGGGGGCAGCTGGGGCAGCAGGTCCCGGCCCGCGTCGGTGAGTTCCAGCATCGTGACCCGGCGGTCCTTGCTGCTCCGGACCCGGAGGATCAGGCCCTTCTCCTCCAGGCGGTCGAGCATGCGCGTCATGGAACCCGTGTCGTACCGGCTGTAGCGGCAGAGCTCGGCGGCCGTGGACGCGCAGCCCCGGGAGATGCGCATGAGGATGGCCCACTGGGCCCCGGTGATGCCGGTGCCCCGGTGGAGCAGCTCCTCGTCGAGGGCCGCCAGGATCTGCCTGGAGGTTTCCGCGATGAGGCGTCCGATGCTGTCCTCCGGGTTGTAGTTCTCGGGGGTGTACAGCGGTTCGGGGATGCCAGTCGCCTCGTTCATGACCCGGGTTCCTTGTTGATGCCTAAGCAATTACTGCCGAAGCAGTAATGTATAGAGTCTCCCCCGCACCTGTCAATCCCACCGGGGAAATGGGCATGAATATGGCGGATATTTCCATGTGGACGCTGGTGACACAATGGAAGGATCCCTGCAGGAGGTTGCCATGGTCCGTGCGCCTCTCCTCCGTCCAGTCCTCCTTTCCGCCCTGCTGGCCGGCTCGTCCCCGGCTGCCCTGGCCCCGCCGGCGGAGCCACCCGGGGCGACCCTGGCGCTGCCCGCCCCCGCGGCCGGTCCCGCGACGCTGGATGGCGCCCTGAAGGCCCGGCGCACCCTTCGCGAGCTCACGGGGCCGGCCCTCACCCTGGGAGAGGCCGCCCAGCTCCTCTGGAGCGCCCAGGGGGAGAACCGTCCGGGGCGGCGCACCGTGCCCAGCGCCCACGCCCGCTATCCCCTGGGCCTGTACCTCATCACGGAGGGCAGCCCCACCCTCGCCGCGGGCACCTACCGCTACCGGCCCGAGGTGCATGCCCTCCGGAAGGCGGGGGACAAGGGTGTTGCGGGCCTGCTGGGTCCGGTCCAGGGCATGCAGCCCTGGATCACCCAGGCGCCCTCGGTGTTCGTGGTCACGGGACGGCCGCTGAAGATCTTCCGCCGGGAGACGGCCCCGACCATGGACTACACCTTCTGGGAGTGCGGCGCCGCCTCCCAGGCCCTGCTGCTCCAGGCGGCGGCCCTGGGTCTGGGGGCCGGCACCGCCTCCGGGGTGGACCTGGGGGCCGTGGGCGCAGCCCTGGGCCTGCCGCCCGAGGAGAAGGCCCTGGTGCTGCTGCCGGTGGGGCGGGTGAAAGCCGGGAAGTGAGGGACAAGATATTTTGAAATTTTTCGAAATATCGTATCCTTAGGGGCGGAGGACCCCTGTGGAGACCCATGCCCTGGTGTTCAAGGCGCTGGACGACGGCACCCGCCGGGCGATCCTGGAGCGCCTGCGCCAGGGGGACCTTAGCGCCGGGGAGATCGCGGATGGCTTTGCCATCGGGAAGGCCAGCATCTCTCACCACCTGAACCTGCTGAAGCAGGCGGGCCTGGTCCGCGTCCGGCGTCAGGGCCAGCAGCAGATTTACTCGCTCCACACCACCGTCCTCCAGGAGGCGCTGCAATGGCTGATGACCGTGTTCCGGGAACCCGCGACCCCGGGGAAGGGCGGCAGGTCCTCCGGGAGTGGCCGGCCTGGCTGATCCTGGCGGCCCTCTGGGCCGGCAGCCTCTGGGCGGCGCCCCGACTGCCCGCCCGGGTCCCCATGCACTGGGGCCTCCGCGGCGAGGTGGATGGCTGGGGTGGTCCCTGGCAGG
>JAJYBX010000416.1 GCA_021778785.1 Acidobacteriota bacterium | reverse complement strand
GAAGGCCGGCAAGTTCGAGAAGGAGGTCGTCCGCTTCGAGACGAAGGGCCTCGACGGCAAGCCCGTCACCCTCCAGCAGGACGAGTGCGTCCGCGCCGACACCAGCCTGGAGAAGCTGGGCGAGCTGAAGCCCGCCTTCCTGGCGGAGGGCCTCACGACCGCGGGCAACAGCTCCCCCATCACCGATGGCGCGGCCTTCCTGCTGGTCATGGAGGAATCCGTGGCGAAGTCCCTGGGCCTCAAGCCCCGGGCCCGCATCCTCAACGGGGCCGTGGCCGGCGTGGAGCCCGATCGCATGGGCATCGGCCCCGTGCCCGCCGTGAAGAAGGTGCTGGACCGCGTGGGCCTGAAGCTCGACCAGATCGACGCCATGGAGCTGAACGAGGCCTTCGCGGCCCAGAGCCTGGCCGTGATCCGCGAGGGCGGCTACGACCCCGCCAAGGTGAACGCCTGGGGTGGCGCCATCGCCATCGGCCACCCCCTCGGCGCCAGCGGCGCCCGCATCCTCACCACCCTGCTCAACCGCCTCGAGACCGATGGCGGCAAGTACGGCATCGCCACCATGTGCATCGGTGGCGGCCAGGGCGTCGCGTCCGTCATTGAAAAGATTTGATCCACAGATTTCACAGATTCACACAGATGTTCTGAGGTGATCGTGGAGTCCAGGGATACTGAAACCTACGCCATCATTGGTGCGGCCATGGAGGTCCACCGGGTGCTCGGCTGCGGATTCACAGAGCCGGTGTACCAGGAGGCTCTTGCTCTTGAGCTGCAGCGCCGAGGAGTCCCTTTCCGGAGGGAGGTGCCCCTTGAGATCCAATACAAAGGGCAAAGGCTCGGCACGGCCTACCGCGCCGATTTCATCTGTTTCGATCGGGTGATCGTGGAACTGAAGGCCTTGCCAAGGTTGGGGCCGATCGAGGATGCCCAATTGATGAATTATCTGAAAGCCACGGACCTGCCGGTGGGCCTTCTGTTGAACTTCGGCACGAGGTCCCTCGAGTCCAAGCGGCTGGTGGGGAGATCCAATTACGGGTCCCGGCCCGAATCTGTGAAATCTGTGGAATCTGTGGATCAATAGGAGTTTTTATGAGCATCAAGAAGATCGGCGTACTCGGCTCGGGCGTGATGGGCTCGGGCATCGCGGCCCACGTGGCGTCGGCGGGCTGCCAAGTGGAACTGCTGGACATCGTCATCGACGAGGCGGCCCCCGACAAGCTGGCGGAAGGGGCCCTGGCTGCACTGGCGAAGTCCAAGCCGGCCCTGGCCATGCACCCCTCGTTCCTGAAGAAGATCCGGCCCGGCAACCTGCGGGACCACCTGGACCGCCTGTCGGACTGCGACTGGGTGGTGGAGGTCGTGAAGGAGGATCTCGCCATCAAGCGGGACCTCTACACCCGCCTGGAACCGAAGCTCAAGGCCGGGGCCTGGATCAGCTCGAACACCTCGGGCATCCCCCTGAAGCTGCTGGTGGAGGGCCGCGGGGACGCCTTCCGCAAGCACTTCGTCATCACCCACTTCTTCAACCCCGTGCGCTACCTCCGCCTGCTGGAGTTCGTGAAGGGCCCCGAGGTGGACGAGCAGGAGGCGCACGCCTTCCGCACCTGGCTGGAGGAGGCCCTGGGCAAGGAGGTGGTGCCGGCCTACGACAGCCCCACCTTCATCGGCAACCGCATCGGCATCCACGGCATCATGGCCACCCTGCACATGGCCCTGGCGGAGAAGATCCCCTTCGAGGTCCTGGACATGGTCCTGGGCGACGCCTCGGCCCGGGCCAAGAGCGCGGCGTTCCGCACCGCGGACCTGGCGGGCGTGGACATCCTGGCGGCCACCGCCAAGAACGTCTACGACCTCTGCCCCAACGACGAGGTGCGCGACGTCTTCAAGTTCCCCGAGTTCCTCCAGTGGATGCTGGACAACAAGCTCTTCGGCAACAAGGTGAAGCAGGGCTTCTTCAAGAAGGGGCCCAAGGACGCCAAGGGCAAGAAGACCTTCCTGGCCATCGATGCCACGACGCGCGAGTACGTGCCCCAGGTGCGGAAGGACTGGCCCATCCTCAAGGAGCTGAAGGGCCTCGACGAGCCGGCGGAGAAGGTGAAGACCCTTCTCACCAGCGATACGGAGGCTGGCCGCCTGGCCTGGCGCTGCATCTCCCCCAACCTCACCTACGCCGTGAACCGCCTGGGCGAGGTGACGGACGGACCCCTGAATGTGGATCGCGCCATCAAGAACGGCTTCGCCTGGGAGCTCGGCCCCTTCGAGACCTGGGACACCCTCGGCGTGGAGCGGGTCGTGGCGCGCATGCGCTTCGAGGGGCAGCCCATCGCGCCCCTCGTGGAGCAGATGCTGGCCAAGGGCATTCCCAGCTTCTACCGCTGGGAGCACGGCATCCCCGTGGCCCAGCTCAACCCGAAGACCCTGGCCTACGATCCGATCCTCGAGGACAAGCGCATCATCATCCTCAAGCGCGAGGAGGGCCGCGGGAAGGTGGTGGCCGAGAACGGGAGCTGCCAGCTCATCGACCTGGGCGACGACGTGGCGTGCCTGGCCTTCCGCAGCAAGATGAACGCCCTGGACGACGGCATCATCGGCCTCATGGAGGACACCCTCCAGAAGCACGTGCCC
>JAJYBX010000415.1 GCA_021778785.1 Acidobacteriota bacterium | reverse complement strand
CTCCTTGGCGCCGCCCTTCCGCGTCCTGGAGTAGATGGCGTCCAGCTGCTCCATGGTGATGGCGGAGAGGGGGTTGGTCTTGTTGACGAACACGATGTTGGCGTCCATCCCCACGGGCATGCGCATGGGCATGTAGCCGTACTTGTCGCGGAAGGCCTTCATCTCCGTGGAGGACAGCTCCCGGGCCATGATCACCAGGGGGGCCTTCCCGTCGATCAGCTGCTTGGCGGCGTCGCCGCTGAGCTGGAGGTGGAAGATCGGGTTCGCCTCGGCGTGGTACTTCCGGAAGCCCCGGCGCCACTCGTCGCCCACATCCTGGAGGGTGTCGGTGCAGGGGACCTCCAGGGTGCCCTTGACGCTGGCCGTGGGCTGGTAGTGCGGAAGCCGGTCGGAGACCTGGGCCCGGACCTGGTAGCCCTGCGCGGCGAGGCGGGGGGCGAAGGGGAGCCCTGCGACCAGGCAGAGCACCATGACTCTCGGGTTGAGCATGCTCGACATGAGGTTCCTCCAGACTGCCTGGTTTCGAGTTTGATCTCCGGAGATCACATAGAAGAGGTTGTTGTGATCTTTGACACCAAATTGGACCTTAATATCCCCTTTGGATCAAGGGGGGAGTACGATGCGAGGGGCGGATGCCCCCGATTCCCGTGGGAGGACCCATGGCACGCAAGCATTTCCTTGTGTTCGGCCTCCTCCTGGGCTGGGGGTGGACCCCGGCCCGGGCGCTGGGGGAGGAGGCGAAGCACCCTCTGCCCCCCAAGCACGCCAAGGCCGGGGTCATCTGCCACGACTGCCATCAGAAGGAGAAGCCCACCTCCGCCCCGGTGCCGGACGAGTCCTGCATGGCCTGCCACGGCGACCTCAAGGCCATGGCCGAGCTGACCAAGCAGCTTCCGGCGAACCCCCACCAGCCACCCCCGGCGCCCCATCCCGGGCCCTTCACCTGCCCCGAGTGCCATCGGCAGCACAAGCCTGCCGTGGTGAAGTGCCTGGACTGCCACCCCACCTTCAAGTTCACCGATCCGTCGAGGGCCTCATGACACTGCACCGACTCGGGGCCCTGGGGTTCGCGGGCCTTCTTGGACTGTCCCTGGCGGCCCGCGAGGGTGATGCGAAGCGCCCCCTCCCGCCCTGGCATGCCAAGGCGGGGGTCATCTGCCACGACTGCCACCAGAAGGAGAAGCCCACCAGCGCGGCGGTGGCGGACGAGTCCTGCATGGTCTGCCACGGGGACTACCCGGCCATGGCCGAGCTCACCAAGCACCTGCCGGTGAACCCCCATGCGCCGCCGAAGCCCCCCCACGCGGGGCCCTTCGCCTGTCCCGAGTGCCACCGCCAGCACCAGCCGGCGGTGGTGAAGTGCCTGGAGTGCCACCCGGACTTCAAGCTGAAGCCCAGGTAGCACCGGGATCGGGGGAGATCAGCCCTTCGCGGGGGCGAGGGAGGCCCGCCAGGCCGCGAGGAGCTTGGCCTCCTGCGCGGCGTCGGGACCGGCGAGGCGGGTGCGGCCCTTCTCCACCTTCTCCTGGGCCTGGTACCAGGCCAGGGTGTCCTTCACGGTCTCCTCCACGGGGCGGAAGCGCAGGCCGGCCTTCAGGGCCCGGGCGTTGCTCCAGGTGTGGAAGCCCTTGGTGTCGCCGGCGTAGGGGGCCCAGATGGGGAACTCCAGGTCCTTCTGCTGGGCGAGGAAGGCCGTGGGGATCCAGACCGGCTTCGCATCCGCGGCACCTGCCTTCCGGCAGGCCTCCACCACGCGGCCCCAGGCCATGCGCTTCTCGGGCCCGCAGGCGTTGAAGGTGCCCACGGTGCCCTGCTCGACGAGGCGCACCAGCCACGCGCCCAGGTCGCGCACATCGATCACCTCGAGGGGATCCTCCGGAGCGCCGGGCACGGCAATCTCGCCGCCGCGGGCGAAGCGTACGGGCCAGTAGGTGAAGCGCCCGCTGGGATCGTCGGGGCCCACGATGTAGCCGGGGCGGATGAGGGTGGCGCGGCCCGGCATGGCCTTCTCGGCGGCCTGCTCGCAGAGGGCCTTCAGGGCGCCGTAGTACTCGTAGTTCTTGCCCATGCTCTCGAGGGTGGGATCGGGCATCGTCGCCAGGGGCGCATCCTCGGTGCCGTTCTCGGGGTTCGGCTCCTTGTAGGCGCTGATGCTGGAGATGTAGAGGTACTGCTTGGTGCGGGGGGCCAGCAGGGCCGCGGAGGCCCCGACCATGCGGGGGAAGTAGCCGCTGTTGTCGATGACGGCGTCCCAGGTGCCGGTCTCCAGGGCCTTCAGCCCTTCGCCCTTCTTCGGATCGCGGTCGCCGTGCAGCCGCTCCACGCCGGGGAAGAGATCGGGCCGCGTCTTCCCGCGGTTGAACATGGTCACGTGGTGGCCGCGGGCCTGGGCGGCCTCGATGGTGGCGGGGCCCAGGAAGCCCGTGCCCCCCAGGATGAGGATGCGCTTCGGGGCGACCTTGGCCGGCGCGGCCCGGAGGTCGAGGCCGGTGGCGGCCAGGGCGGTGGCGGACCACTGGAGGAAGTCGCGGCGGGAGACGGTCATGGGAACCTCCGGAGCGGGTGGAAAGACAGAAGCCTCGTGAAATTATGTATACTCCCTTGATCTCCGCAACCTCTTTCGCCG